>CAMLKV010000030.1 GCA_946480635.1 uncultured Flavobacterium sp. | reverse complement strand
ATTGGTAGACGTGCCAGACTTAGGATCTGGTGCCGCAAGGCGTGTAGGTTCGAGTCCTATCACCCGCACAAAAAGCTCAAACGAAAGTTTGGGCTTTTTTTATGGATAGAAAAACAAAAAACCCTTTCATTTGAAAGGGTTTTTCTATAAGTAAGAATATGGTTGAGCTTAGTTTCTGTGAACTAAAGTGCCTTGTGACCATTTTTTTGCTTCTGCAACTCGGCTATCATTGTAATCAACTTCGTTTAAGGTGTTTTTATCCCAAAAAAACCATTTTCCAGTTTTTTCTCCATTTTTATATTCTCCCATTGCAATTTTTACACCTTTTTCGTCAAATGATGACCATTTTCCATGAACTTTTCCATCTTTGTAATAACCTTCTTGTTTAACAGTACCGTTATCATTGTAGTAGGTGGCTTTGACTAAGTTTCCTTCAATTTCATATTTAGGTTCGATATTTTGAGCCATTACAATACCTGAGAAAACTAATGCGCATAATGTGATAATCTTTTTCATAGCTTTGGGTTTTAAGGTTTTACAATCATTTATATATCAAATGTATAAAAATATTTACATTAAAAAAACTTTTACTTAACAATTTCGTAACATTAGATAAAAACTTAACATTGGAATTCTTTTTGTAAACAGTAAATAATTGTTTTATGTGCCTTTTAACTTGTTCTAAATTGGTTAAATTTGCATTCAAATTTTTATATAATGTACAGAAGTCATACTTGTGGAGAATTAAACGCTTCACATATAAATACAGAAGTTACCCTAGCTGGATGGGTGCAAAAATCACGTGATAAAGGTTTTATGGTTTGGGTTGATTTGCGTGACCGTTACGGGATTACGCAGTTAATTTTTGATGAAAATCGTACTGATAAAACAGTTTTTGAATTGGCTAAAACGTTAGGACGAGAATTTGTAATTCAGGTGAAAGGTACCGTTATTGAGCGTGAATCTAAAAATCCAAATATGGCTACTGGTGATATCGAAATTTTGGTATCAGAATTAAAAGTTTTAAATCAAGCAGTATTACCTCCTTTTACAATTGAAGATGAGACAGACGGAGGCGAAGAGTTGCGTATGAAGTATCGTTATTTAGATATTCGCCGTAATCCTGTAAAAAATAGTTTGTTGTTCCGTCATAAAGTGGCTATGGAAGTTAGAAATTTCCTTTCTGCTAAAGGATTTTGTGAAGTAGAAACTCCATATTTAATTAAGTCAACACCTGAAGGAGCTCGTGACTTTGTGGTGCCTTCACGTATGAATCCTGGACAATTCTATGCTTTACCACAATCACCTCAAACATTCAAACAATTATTGATGGTAGGAGGAATGGACAAATATTTCCAAATCGTGAAATGTTTCCGTGACGAGGATTTACGTGCAGATCGTCAGCCAGAGTTTACTCAAATTGACTGTGAAATGGCTTTTGTTGAGCAAGAAGATATCTTGAATATGTTCGAAAGTTTAACTCGCCATTTATTAAAAGAAATTAAAGGTGTTGAAGTAGATAAGTTTCCAAGAATTACGTATGATTATGCGATGAAAACATACGGTAATGATAAGCCAGATATCCGTTTCGGTATGGAGTTTGGTGAGTTAAATGCTGTTGCACAACATAAAGATTTTGGAGTATTCAATTCGGCTGAATTAGTTGTAGGTATTGCTGTACCAGGTGGAGCTGCTTATACCCGTAAAGAAATTGACGCATTAATTGATTGGTTAAAACGTCCTCAGGTTGGTGCTTCGGGAATGGTGTACTGTAAATATGAAGCTGACGGAAGTTTAAAATCATCTGTAGATAAGTTTTATGATCAGGAAGATTTGAAAAAATGGGCAGAAGCTACTGGAGCTAAACAAGGTGATATTATTTTTGTATTGTCTGGTCCAGCGAATAAAACCCGTGCGCAATTAAGTGCTTTACGTATGGAAATTGCAACTAGATTAGGTTTGCGTAAACCAGATGAATTTGCTCCTCTTTGGGTAGTTGATTTTCCATTGTTGGAATGGGATGAAGAAAGCGAAAGATATCATGCAATGCACCACCCGTTTACATCGCCAAAACCAGAAGATATTCATTTAATTTCTACTGAGCCCGGTAAAATTAGAGCTAACGCTTATGATATGGTTCTCAATGGAAACGAAATAGGTGGTGGTTCAATCCGTATTCACGAT
This sequence comes from uncultured Flavobacterium sp., assembly GCA_946480635.1. Next base: position 9,688 of record CAMLKV010000030.1, on the reverse strand, counting down.
AAAGATCTTCAAGCAAGAATGTTCGAATTATTAGGATTTTCAAAAGAAGAAGCAGAAAATCAGTTTGGATTCTTAATGAATGCTTTCCAATATGGTGCTCCACCACACGGAGGCTTAGCTTTTGGTTTAGACCGTTTGGTAGCTATTCTTGGAGGTCAGGAAACAATTCGTGATTTTATTGCTTTCCCTAAAAATAATTCGGGACGTGATGTAATGATAGATGCGCCATCAGTTATTGATGACAAGCAACTAGATGAATTATTTATAAAGTTGAACCTTAAATAATTGATTAGGTTTTAGTTGATTTCTGTAAGAATTTAACATTTTTTTATAAAATAAATTTAGCAAAACTTTTTTGTCTCAATAAAAAGTATATCTTTGATTTATTATTAATTTATTATTTCAAAGAATGCGCACAGGAAAAGTTAAATTTTTCGTTGAATCTAAAGGTTTTGGATTCATAACTGATGATGAAACAGGAGCTACACAGAAGAAGACGGACGTAAAGGTAAAGTAGCTACTAACGTAGTAGTTATCGAATAATATATATTATTTTTGATTACCAGAATGAAGGTTATACCACGCCAATTGGCGTGGTTTTTCTTTTTTAAATCTTTCAGATTGTTAGTTCTCTTTTGTTGTATTAAAGAGCTGAAAATAATGAATTCACGCTAATGAATTGAATTAGCAAAGTAATCATGACTATTATCGTCTTTTTTTAAAGAATTCTTTCATTAACGAAGAGCATTCATTTTCCATAACACCAGAAATGATTTCTGTTTTTGGATGAAGTTTTCCTCCCATGGTACGATAGCCTCTGTGTTCATCGGAAGCTCCATATACAATTTTTGAAATTTGACTCCAGTATAATGCACCAGCACACATTTGGCAAGGTTCAAGAGTTACATAAAGTGTACAGCCTTTTAAATATTTACCTCCTAAAAAATTAGCAGAAGCAGTAATGGCTTGCATTTCAGCATGTGCTGTAACATCATTAAGCATTTCGGTAAGGTTGTGACTTCTTGCAATAACTCTGTTATCAACAACAATTACAGCTCCTACAGGAATCTCACCTCTATCAAAGGCAGTTTCAGCTTCCTGTAAAGCTTTTTTCATAAAATACTCGTCTGTGAAAATATTTTCCATGTCAGCAAATGTACGATTTGAAATTGTACATTTGTAGTATGTCAAGCAATCTCCTACAAAACATTAACTCTTCGGCTGATTTAAAGAAGTTGAAACAGTCAGAATTACCAGCTCTTGCTAAAGAACTTAGGGATTTTATAATTCAAATTATTTCTCAAAAAGAAGGACATTTAGGTGCTAGTTTAGGAGTTGTTGAACTCACAATTGCTTTGCATTATGTTTTTAATACTCCAGATGATTTGTTGGTTTGGGATGTTGGACATCAGGCCTATGGACATAAAATTTTGACAGGGAGGAGAGATGTTTTTCATACAAACCGTGATCTAAATGGTATTTCTGGTTTCCCAAAAAGAAGTGAGAGCGTTTACGATACTTTTGGTGTAGGACATTCATCAACTTCTATTTCTGCGGCACTTGGAATGGCTTTGGCATCAAACCTGAAAAATGAAAAAGAAAAACAGCACATTGCAGTTATTGGTGATGCTTCCATAGCTTCGGGAATGGCCTTTGAAGCTTTAAATCATGCAGGTGTTACTGATGCTAATTTATTAATCATTTTAAATGATAATGCCATTGGAATTGATCCAAGTGTTGGTGCGTTAAAGGAATATCTTGCTTCTTTTAAAGGTGGAGAAGTTCACGAAGAAAATAATATTTTTAAAGCTTTAAATTTTAATTATTCTGGGCCAATTGATGGTCACGATTTAGAGGCTTTAATTTCTGAGTTAAATAGACTAAGAAGTATAAAAGGCCCAAAATTTCTTCATGTTATAACTACAAAGGGGAAAGGTCTACAGTTGGCTGAAGAAAATCAGGTAAAATACCATGCTCCAGGAAAATTCGATCCAGAAACAGGTAAAATATATCCAAAAGAAGAAGATAATCTTCCTCAAAAATTTCAAGATGTTTTTGGATATACTTTAGTGGAATTAGCTGAACAAAATGAAAAAATCATAGGAGTTACTCCAGCTATGCCGTCCGGTTCGTCGATGAAATACATGATGGAGAAATTTCCACAAAGAGCATTTGACGTGGGGATAGCAGAGCAGCATGCTGTAACTTTTTCGGCTGGAATGGTTACACAAGGGATGACAGTTTTTTGTAATGTATATTCTACTTTTTTGCAAAGGGCATACGATCAGGTTATTCATGACGTGGCTATACAAAACTTACCTGTTGTATTTTGTTTAGATAGAGCAGGATTTGTAGGTGAGGATGGTGCTACCCATCATGGAGTTTTTGACTTAGCTTATTTGAGTTGCATTCCAAATATGATAGTTTATGCTCCATTAAACGAAATTGAACTCCGTAATATAATGTACACAGCTCAATTATACTTAAATCATCCTATAGCAATTCGTTATCCCCGTGGAAGAGGCTTCATTAATGGAGAATGGAAATTACCTTTTGAAAAGATAGAAATAGGGAAAGGATATTGTTTAAAAGAAGGAAGTCAAGTTGCAATTATTTCTACAGGAACTATTGGAAACAATGTTATTGAAGCAATAAAGAGATGTTCAAATAATTCGAAATTAGCACATTATCATTTTCCTTTTGTTAAACCGCTAGATACCGATTTATTGGAGGAAATAGGGGGAAAGTTTAAAAGTGTTCTTACTGTTGAAGAAGGTGTTGTGAATGGTGGTTTTGGGAGCTTGGTTACTTCTTTCTTTATGGAAAATAAATATGATATTAATATTAAGAAATTAGGTGTACCAGATCAGTTCATTGAACAAGGAACAGTTAATGAACTTCACAAGTATTCTGGTTTAGATGTTCTATCTGTGATTACTGTTTTAGAGAATACGATATAACAAAAAAGCGCTCAAGTGAGCGCTTTTTTGTTTTTATTAGACATTTAATTAGTTAAGAATGATCTTCTTAGTGTAATTAATATCATCACCATTGATTTTTAAGACATAAACACCAGCTTGTAAATGATTTAAATCGATAGTTTTTTCATTGTTAAATTCAGTATTGTTTAATGAATAAACAATTCTTCCATTCAAATCAACTACTTCAACAGTTGCTTTACCAATAAAGCTATTGATTCTAATATTGATTAATCCAGTAGAAGGGTTTGGATACACATTAATATTATTGTTATTATCAAAATGATCAACACTTAAAGTACAGTTTGGTCCTGGAGCAGGTTCTGTGAAATCTTGAACTTGATCTTGAATACCTGCTATGCCAGAATTTGTTCCAGATGAAGCATTAACTCCAAGTCCTCTTCTAGCAAATGTTTTCCAAATCAAACAGTAGTTTTGTCCACCAGTTGTTGCTTGATCGGCAGCGATTAGTGCATCTCGAGCAGTAACGAATGTAGGACTACATCCGTCTAATTTTATGGCATCTAAAACTAAACGCATTACTTTATTATTACCTCCTGTACCTGTATAAATATTTGGATCATACCCATATTTGTCTATATAATTCCAAGCTAAATCCCAAAGCATTACTGCCCAAACAGACCCTACAGAATGTGAATCTACGGCAGTTCCATCTGGAGTCAACATACCATTTGTACTACCAAAAGTATGAGGATTAACCGCCATGTTAGTTGAATATTGGTATCGTCTAATTCCAATACCATTTGTTGGTTGGTTCATTGGGAAAGTTCCAATTCCTCTAGCATCGTTGCGGGTGTCTCCTGGTTTGATTTGCATCATTAACCAAAACCAGTCAGACCATCCTTCACCTTGTTGCTCAGAACCACTTAAGCAATTTCCAGATAATCTTGTTGAAATTCCATGACCATATTCATGAGCTATTACTCCATTGTCAAAGTCACCATCTGTATTTACAAAAGTAGTTGATGGAGCAGAAATTATACCTGTTGATCCACTTGATAATGCTGCAATAATTGCTTCTCCGTCTACTTGATTTATACTAACTGCAGGAATTGTTATAGTTGCATCTGCTCCTCCCATTGTAATGCTTCCCGTTTGATTATTAACTATAAGAGCAGCTTTCGCTCCTGCATTTTGAGCGAATTTTACTTTTTCAACAAAAGTACATGTACCTCTTCTAATTACTGCTATTTTTCCATTCAGGGCAGCAGCATTAATTGCAGCTGTACAAGCATCAGAATTGTCAGGAGTTCCATCGTCAAAAAGTACAAATTCACCACTTACACCCCCTGGTGCCATTGGAATAGCTACATGTCCCGGACTAAAATTATTGTCCCTAACCGAATATGTTCCAGCAGCTGGATTTGGGGCATTAATTGTAAGTGTATGCGAAGGACCAACATCCCATAAGTACATTTGCATTCTTGGAGCAGAACCATCAGTAGGTGTTGCGAAATTTGCATTATTTATGTTAGGGTCAACACCACCACCATCTTGGGCATCTGCATTTACAGCATCATTACCTACACCGCCTCTGCCATAATTTGATACCTGAAAGTTTTTGTTTGCTTCATTAAAGCCATATTGATACCATAAATCATGCATTACGTTATTCATATAGAATAAGTTCGTTGTTGCAGCATTAATATAAGTGTTTGAAGCAACTGATGTTCCTAAATATGGATAGTCAAAAGTTAAATTTGGATAACTTCCCGAAGATGCAGCAGTAAATACACCACCTGCATTATTTGCATCAAAATCATCTTTTGCTTTTACATTGTTTCCTTGTGTCGATGAGAATTGAGTAATAGCATTACCACCGCCAATTGTATTATTAGAATTGTGCCATCCGTTTGGAGAAGCATTAGCTACATACTCAGGATTTGTAACTAATACAAATGGACTATGATTAGGACTTTCATAATTCCATGGGATAACTCTATAGTTTGTAGTTCCAGGATTTAAAAATGCATTAGTAGTTTCCTTTTTGTAAAAAGATTGTGTAAAGTGATTGTTTACACTATGAGAATGATTTTTGTGGTTAGATCCAAAATTACATGAAATAACCAAATCTTTTTTGTCTAAAATTTTTCCTGTTACTGCATCTACTTTAAGATTCCAAAGATGTTTTGTATTTTGAGAATAAAATTCATAATCCCATGATAACTTTAAAACATTTGTTTCTGTTTGAAAATAAACTAATTGTGCTCTTATAGGGTCTTCAGTTAAAATACCATTGCTTAATTTGTATTTGTTTGAATCAGATTCTAAAATTTGTACTGAATTAAGTTGGGCATTGTCAATTTGAGAAAGAATACCTGTAAGGGCATCTGTTACAGATAATGAAGGAGTCGAAGTGTTTATTTTTTGATTAAGATTTGATATAAATTCTTCTCCACCGTTAATTACTTCATCGTTTTTAATCCAAAAATTTGAGTCTGAATTAAAGATTTCTATGCCAGCTATTCTCTGTTTAACATGGTAATTGTTTATTCCTGTAGTTTCAGAGCTAAAGTCATTTACGATAACTAAATCTGAAATGTCTTGAGATGTAAGTCCAAATTTGACTTTATTCTCATTTGCATATTTTTTTATTTTTTCAATTGGAGTTTGTGAAAAACCCAAAATTGACAACAATAAAAAAAATGACATAAGTAGATTTTTTTTCATATATTATTGAATTTAAGTTGTATTAATTGTTGCAAATATATGATTTTGTATATATTGTGATGAATTAATTAAAGGTTATTTCTGTTTTTTTATTTGTTATCACTAATTATTTTGTTAAATTTTAGTGCATTCCCATCAGTGAGCATAGAAACAAAGTGACAAATGTGTAAAAGACGTTCATATAAGGTTTCTTTTTCTATATGATGTTTTTCAGGAAGTATTTTAATTAATAGATTGTCAAAATTTGATGTTTTGCCTTCTGCTTTATTGTTATAAGCAGTAATGAATTTGTCTAATAAGTTGTTGATGATTTGGTAGCCATTGATTTCTTTTTCAATGACTTCTCTACTTTGATAGATGTTTTTCACACTAAGCTTAATGATATCATTCATCTGGGCTTTGTATTTACTTTTATCAGTTAAAGCAAATGGAAACTGACCTTTTAAAATAGCTTCTTCATTTTCTATAAAAACTGAAACAGCATCATTAATTAAGCTTCCTATGGCTAAAGCTCTTAAGTAACTTATACGATCTTCCTTTGTGGTCAATGCATTATATTTCGATGAATCGATAGAATCTTTTACGAGTTTTATTAAGTATTCTAAAGCATAATCTTCTGATACTAATCCTAAATTGATGCCATCTTCAAAGTCTATAATTGTATAACAAATATCATCGGCGGCTTCAACCAAATAAGCAAGTGGATGTCTTTCGTAACCTATATCATTTCCTTTTTTATTTGGAATTAAACCTAATTCATTGGCTACTTCTTTAAAAAAGCTTTTATCTTGTTGAAAGAAACCATATTTTTTATCAGAAATATTTTGAGTTGGTTTTTTAGGAAGACTTTCTTTTGGATATTTCATAAAGGCCCCCAAAGTTGCATAAGTAAGACGTAAACCTCCTTCAACACCTGGTCGTGAACCTGTCACAACAGAAAATCCATTGGCATTTCCTTCAAAATCAATTAAATCTTGCCATTCTTTTTCGGTAAGTTGATTTTTAAATTTTTGTCCGTTTCCAATAGAAAAATATTCGCCTATAGCTTTTTCTCCTGAGTGACCAAAAGGCGGATTTCCAATATCATGTGCCAGAGATGCCGCAGCAACAATAGCTCCAAAATCATTGGCCTGATAACCATGGATTTCTTTTAAATATGGATGTTTTTCTAAAATTTTTTTACCCACCAATCTTCCTAATGATCTTCCAACAACAGAAACTTCCAAACTGTGTGTAAGTCTTGTGTGGACGAAATCTGTTTTAGATAATGGAATAACTTGTGTTTTGTCTTGAAGACTTCTAAAGGCAGCCGAAAAAATAATTCGATCGTAATCGACTTCAAAACCTAAACGGGTTTCGTCTTGTTCTTTGCGTAATCGTTTACTTGTATCGCCTTGACGTTTTAAAGACAAAAGTTGTTCCCAGTTCATCATAGGATTATAATTTTCTAAAAATTAAGATTGGTGTTTGTAAAGAAATCGAAGATAGTGATTTTAGCTATCTTTCTTCATGCAAATGCTGTTTTCTACGCCAACGTACTGACCGTAGTTTGGGATAAGGTGATAACCACTTTTTTCGTATAAAGCAATTGCGCTAGTTAACTTTGGAGAAGTCTCTAATCTATAAGAAGTGAAACCATTTTCTTTAGCCCAGATTTCAAGTTCGTTCAAAATTAAACGAGCTATTCCTTTGTTTCTGTGATTTGGATGAACAAACATTCGTTTGATTTCAGCTGTCGTTTCATCATATTTTTTAAATCCACCACAGCCAACAGCTTCTTCATTTTCATAAATAACCAATACATTTTCTAGTACAACATTGTTGTAGAAGGCGAAAAAATCTCTTTCATCGCCATCAATATCGACTAAATATTCATCGAATAAAGCCGATAAATTTTTAAAATCTGGATTATCAGAATTGGTTTTTACAAGATTCATTTTTTATCGTTTGCTAAAAAGAAGACATTTGATTTTTTTGGGTATTTGTCATAACTCTTATCGCTAGGGTTTTCGATTACAGTTTTAAGATTGACAATATCTCCAATTTTAAAATTTTTGGCTGTGTATTGATAATCTAATAGGTATTCTCCGCAGAAGTAATTTCCATCTGCATCTTGTTCTATAGCTCCTGTGTAAACTCCTTTTTTATCTTTTGACATGATTCTTTATTTTTATTTTCAAAGATACGTATTTGTTAACAAAAAAACAGCCATCATAACGATGGCTGTTTTTATAACATATTGAAAAATACTATTAAGATCCACACATTTCACAATCCTCTGGACCAGCATTTTTAGCTAGTTCGATCATTGCTCGGTATTCTTCTGCACTCATTGGTGCTGGTTCGGCAACCACTTCCATAGTGATAGCTTGTGCTTCTTCTTTTATAACAACTGGTTCTTCTTTTTTGTCGTTATTCAAAGTAAACTTGATTGCATCTACAGCCGCTTTGGTTCTTAAATAATACATTCCAGTTTTTAATCCTGATTGCCAAGCATAGAAATGCATAGAAGTTAGTTTTGCATAAGTTGCGCCTTCCATGAATAAATTCAGAGATTGTGATTGGTCAATAAAATAACCTCTGTGGCGTGACATATCGATAATGTCTTTCATTGACATTTCCCAAACTGTTTTGTATAATTCTTTTAAGTCCTGTGGAATGGCATCGATATTTTGTACCGAACCGTTATGACGCATGATTTGTTGTTTTAAATCTTCGTTCCACAATCCTCTTTTTACCAAATCCTCTAGTAAATGTTTGTTTACTACAATGAATTCCCCCGAAAGTACTCTTCTTGTATAAATATTTGAAGTATATGGTTCAAAAGCTTCGTTGTTTCCTAAAATTTGTGATGTAGAAGCCGTTGGCATTGGTGCCATTAATAGCGAGTTACGTACTCCGTGCTCCATTACTTCTTTTCTAAGTGAAGCCCAGTCCCAACGCCCTGATAAGTCAGAATCTTGAATTCCCCAAAGGTTATATTGGAATTCTCCTTGTGAAATTGGAGATCCTTGGAATGAAGAGTATGGTCCTTCTTCTTTTGCCATTTCCATTGAAGCAGTACCCGCTGCGAAATACATCGTTTCGAAGATTTCCTGGTTCAATTGTTTTGCTTCGTCGCTGGTAAAAGGCATACGAAGTAAGATGAATGCATCAGCTAAACCTTGAACACCTAATCCAACAGGACGGTGGCGCATATTTGAGTTCTCGGCTTCTTTTACTGGGTAGTAATTTCTGTCAATTACTTTGTTTAAGTTGCGAGTTACACGTTTGGTTACACTGTATAATAAATCGTGGTTGAATTTTCCGTTTTCAATAAACATTGGTAACGAAATCGAAGCCAAGTTACATACGGCAATTTCATCAGCTGAAGTGTACTCCATAATTTCAGTACATAAGTTTGATGAACGAATCGTTCCCAAATTCTTTTGGTTTGATTTACGGTTCGCCGCGTCTTTATATAACATGTAAGGAGTACCAGTCTCAATTTGAGATTCTAAGATTTTCTCCCATAATTCACGTGCTTTGATGGTTTTTCTTCCTTTGCCTTGTGCTTCGTATGAAGTGTATAATGCTTCGAACTCATCACCATATACGTCGTATAATCCCGGACATTCGTTAGGACACATCAAGGTCCAAGTAGAATCTTCCTGAACACGTTTCATAAACAAATCGGAAGTCCACATCGCAAAGAATAAATCTCTGGCACGCATTTCTTCTTTTCCGGTATTCTTTTTCAAGTCTAAGAAATCGAAAATATCAGCATGCCAAGTTTCTAAATAAATGGCAAAACTTCCTTTACGTTTTCCTCCACCTTGGTCTACATAACGAGCGGTATCGTTGAAAACACGTAACATTGGGACAATTCCGTTAGATGTTCCGTTAGTTCCACGAATGTAAGATCCAGTAGCACGAACGTTGTGAATTGATAATCCGATACCTCCAGCCGATTGAGAAATTTTAGCGGTTTGTTTTAACGTGTCGTAAATTCCGTCGATACTATCATCTTGCATCGATAA
>CAMLKV010000029.1 GCA_946480635.1 uncultured Flavobacterium sp. | reverse complement strand
TTACCAAACCTAATAAAAGCAGACATTTGACCATCTCCCAAATCACCACTTGAATAACTCGCTAAAGACTCTGCGTGCAAAAACATTTTAAGTTTATTATACTGACGCATGTCAACACTTACGTTTTTAAAAGCAGCTCTTGAATCACCTGCTTCAAGACCATCTGTTCCTGACAGTGGCGCACTTTTATCATAGACTCTCAATGACAATGATTGCTCATTTTGATTAATAACTGAGTTATTATTATATAGCTGTTCACGATTTACTCCAGGAGGCATAACATAATTTACAGGAGTACGAGCTGAGTTTTCTTCTAAATTAACTGCCGTGATATCAAAACCAGTATCATCATCCGTAGGATCTGGATCCGCAGGATCTAAAGAAGCATTCATTCTTCTCCATTCTCCTCTAACTAAATCTAAAGAACCTAAACGAACTGTTATTTTTTCTGTAAACCCAGACATAAACATTCTCATAAAACGAATAGATCTAAAATCAGAAATTCCACCTTCGATATTATCTGGAGCTATGGCTTCCAAAATTGGAATCTTGAATTGAATCCATCTGGCTTGAGTGGTATTCCCATTATCTAATGTTACTTGTGTTTCTAAAACATTGGTAACATATTTATCAGCAACAGTCATATTAGGCTTAATGTCAACAGAAAACTTATAATACGCTTCAATAGTATTCATAGTATTGTCTCTATTGATATCTTCAACATCCGGAGTAGTTGATGAACCTCTATTACTATCTGATACATTTACAGGAGAGTTTCCTTCTAGCCCATTATACTTCTTATACCTATCAACAACTGGCCCTGAAGCACTCAAGAAATACTCATAATTATCTTGAGCAGGGTCAGAGTCTCCTGCAAAAGCAGGATATTCTGCAGCTTCCTCTGCATCGTTCAATCCATTTAATCCTAAATCTTGTTGTGTTCTATTAGCTTCATCAGTATCAAAAGCATAAATTAACGACTGAGCTGCTGGTACTTTACCCCAATTTGTATTTACTACATTAGGATTTGCTCCTCCAGCTGGAAGTCCATTTTCATACAATTTTCTTCCATCTTTCAAAATATCTTCTGAAATCTCTCCTAAGTTAAATGTTAATTTACCAGTGTTTGCAGGATTTGCATCAGATGCTGCACCGTGATATGGATCTAAAACCCAAAACTGGATATACTCAACATTAGATTGTTCAAAATTTGTAGAATTAATTGGACGCATTATCCCTCCAAAATTATCTTGTGGATTTGGTAAAATATTATTTGTTGAAGCTGGATTAAAATTATATGGTCCTCTTTCGTTTGGATAATAAGTTAAATCTAAAGTTGTTACGACAGTAGTTTGTCCTGCAGCTACATTTGTATTAGGATATAATTCACTTATATAAACTCTTCGCGAATCATGACGCGAAAAATCGTTATCATTTAGTCCAGATGGCCTTTGATTTGTATAAAAAAGAGGATCTATGGTATACCAAGACAATTTTCCTCTTTTATAACCATATGATAAATCATCTTCCGGAAGTTCACCTCCAAATCCTTTTGGAGCACTTGAAAGTGTCCAAGCAAAAGGTGATTTCATATCAATTGTTGATTGAGAACCTTCAAAATCATCAACATAAACAGTTGACTCACCTTCAAACTTATCAATTTTTGGAGTTCCAGGTTTTAATATAGCAAACTCACCTCTAAATGACAAATTAGATGGAACATCTGTATCAATGTTTGGCAATTTATTTACCAATCTTGTAAACAGCGGAACTTCTGTAGAATAATTTACATTAGCCCCATAAATCATATTGTTTACTGACTCTTGACCATAGTTCGTTTTTTGGGTAAATGGTCTTTCTGTCATTTTTAAGAAAGTACCTCCAATTTGAAACTTATCTGAAAACTTGTGCTCCACATTAACCCCCATAAAACGTCTAGTCTGCTGTCCAAAAACTGAATTATTTTCAACCGAAACCTCAATAGGAATACCAGATGCTTGTAACGACGGGTCTAATATTTGAACTCTTCCCGCTTGGTAGTTTACTGTATAATCTACTCCTTCTTGCAAAACCCTTCCTCCTGCTGTAACTTGAACAGAGCCTTGAGGTACATTGGCTGAACCTAATGATATCCCCTCGCCTCCAGAAGATTTAAATTTTCCTCTAAGTTGGAATTTGTTTTTATCGCTATCTTGAAGTGCTAATGCTTGTGTTTTTGCATATAAATTTTTAAATACATACTTTTTTTGATTCGCATTGTAGGTATTAACATCATCATAATTTTCAAGTGAACTTGGGTTTTTCAACTTATTGAATAACAGTTTACCAAAAGGTTCAACAGTTGTAAATATGATTCTTGCATTTTGTGTATCTACAGTTAATCCTGGTAAAAAGTCAAAGAAACCATCACCTCTGTTTTGTGGATCATTTGTTGGATTTAATCTATCTAAATTGAAAACTCTCAATAACGGAGTACTTTCAACTTCATTTTCAACTGTTGGATTTGAAGGAAAAGGACTTCCTGCAACAGGTGAGATATAGTTTAATGGTGAAGGATCTGTGTATAAAATATTCAATTTAAAGTCTTCTGAAGAAAGTTGATATGCACCAGGAATTTGGTAAATATTTTTCATCATCAAATTCCAAACTGGTTTATTTACATTCGTTAGATTTCCTTTAAGCATTTTTAAAATTAATGCTTGAGTTGTAGGAACCCCTGAATTAACGTTAGTAGCATCTACTCCGTCATTACCAAATTCCCCTACCTGATATACTTTATCTGCAATCGTATATTGATACGCTACTGCTAAAACCTCATCATTTGCCAATCTTTGATTAAGTGATATATAACCCAATTGAGGATGATACGTATATTCGTTAGGTGTCAATTTACGTGCATTCTCTAATTTAGAATAATCAACACCTTCGGCTGGAGCAGGTGTCAAACCAGTAAAGCCTTGCCCAGCAGTTGCAACCTCTCTAATCCCAGGATTTAAATTACCACCACCTGTGACAATTTTGGCTGGATCAAAACCATTATTTTCATTATCCGCTGGTGCGTCAAATGGAACTGTTCCTGGAACAAAAGTTGGATTAGCCACCAAATCAATCCCAAACATTTGTGAATCAGGCACTGTAGCTGATCTCGCTTCTCCCAAATCTTGTAAAGCAATTATATTCCTTAAATTGTTGCCTTCGGGTGATGTGTTAATCCTATTTTGTCTATTGGTAACCCAAACTTCCATTCTGGTAATTTGAACTCTAGAATCTATTATTGGATACTTCTCTAAAGACTCATCATAACGGTTTCTAAAGTATTGTGATAAGAAAAAGTGACGATCAGAGTCATACTCTAATCCAAACAAACTGAAATCCTGAATTAATCCTCCACCTTGTGATGTGACAGTTTTTGTTTGCGATTTTTGTTCAGAGAATACCCCTGTTACTGTAGTTCTACCAAACTGTAGTTGAAGCTTAACCCCAAACAAACTTTGAGCACCTCTTATTAATGTACTATTAAGAGGCATACTTACATTACCTACTTCGATTTTTTGAATAATGTCATCCTCAGTAGGGGTATACTCAAGTTTTACCAAATTTTGAAATGCAAATGTTGATTCTGTATCATAATTTGCAGTTACTTTTAATCTTGTTCCAACTTGTCCTAATAAACTCAAACTAATTCTTTGGTCAAAATCGAAAGTTGTTGTTCTTCTGTTTCGTGGAGAAAATGCGGGATTATCTTGTTTTGAATGTCTTACGCCAAAATCTACCTCAACGGTTCCAGTTGGTTTTACATCGATAGTATTACTTCCAAAAATTGATTCGAAGAAACTTGAGTTGATATAATATCTAGGTAATAAATCTTTTTTACCATCTTTACTTGCTGCTTTTTTACCATCTACAGCATCAGATTTTTTCTGTAAATAATTGCGTACTGCTTCTTTTTGAATTAGTTTTTGATACTGTTCTGGTGTTAAAACAATTGGATAATCAATATTAAATCCATCAAAAGTTTTAGTATAAATATATCGATCACTTACTGGATCATACTCATACGCTTCAAGAATACTTGAAGGATTAGGCATTTCTAAATTACCCGTATTATAACCTTTTACAGTATCCTGTGTAACTTGTGCAAAAGAGACAGAAAAAACGAATAAAAACAGTAAAACAAGTCTGTTTTTAGAAAAGATTGTTTCAACGATTATAAGTTTTTTAGCGCTTGTTTAATAATTGTTTCCACCGTTGCGTCTGGTGTATTAGCTACGATTTTATCTACTACTTTCTCAGATGCCTTTCTCACAAATCCCAAAACTTCTAAAGCAGATAACGCTTCATCCTTGTTTGTATTGTTTGCTACAAGTGAAACTTCTTCGATATCGTACAACTTTAACACTTTGTCTTTCAGGTCTAAAATTGCCCTTTGGGCAGTTTTTGCCCCAATCCCCTTAATTGACTGAACAGTTGCAACATCCCCTGAAGCTATAGCATTAATTATTTGTTTTGGTTCTATAGACGACAACATGGTTCGTGCAATATTTGCCCCTATACCTGAAACAGAAATTAATAATTTAAAAATTTCTCTTTCAGATTTTTCAACAAAACCAAAAAGTGAATGACTATCTTCCTTAATTAAAAGATGAGTATACAGCTTTATTTGGTCAGTATTTGGCAATAAACCAAAGGTATGTAGAGAAATATTAATCTGATAACCCACTCCGTTACAGTCTATTATAACTTCCGTTGGATTTTTCTCCACTAATTTTCCCTGAATATGTGCAATCATAGTTAGCTTACTTAACCTCCAAATATAGTAATTTTCTTTAATTACTTTTATTTTGTCAGTTCAACTACTAGATTTATCGATGAAGTAAAAGTCTATTTTTGGTGACTTTTTTGCTTTTTTTCTTTTTCCTGTGCATCTACAACTGCAACTGCAGCCATGTTAACCATTTCCTCTACGCTTGCCCCTAATTGGAAAATATGAACTGGTTTAGCCATACCTAACATAATTGGACCAATTGAATCAACCTTGTACAATTCTTTTAGCATTTTATAAGTAATGTTTGCCGATTCAAGATTAGGAAATACCAAAGTATTAACCTTATTCCCAGCTAGTTTAGAAAAAGGAAATTTACTTTTAAGCATATCTGGATTTAAAGCAAAATCTGTTTGAATTTCTCCATCAACAATTAAATCAGGGTAATAATTATGAAGATACGAAACAGCCTCTCTTACTTTTGAAGCACTTTCTATATTTGAAGAACCAAAATTAGAAAACGAAACCATCGCAATTACTGGTTCCATACCAAACATACGAACTGTTTTAGCCGTCATTAAAGCAATTTTTGCCAAATCATCTGCAGATGGATTGGGGTTAATTGCAGTATCAGCTAAAAACATTGGCCCTCGAGGAGTCATCATCATATTAGTTGTTGCCATTCGAGTAACACCTGGGGCTTTTCCAATAAGTTCCATCATAGGTTTTACTGTTGCCGGATAGCTTCTTGAATAACCAGTTACTAGTGCATCTGCCTCACCTTCATTGACCATCATAGCCGCAAAATAATTGCGTTCTCTCATCCACTTTTGAGCATCTAATAATGTTATTCCTCTGCGACGTCGTGCTTCCCAATAAGATTCTGCGAAACGTAAACGTCTTGCATCTTCTTCTTTAGTTTTAGGGTCTAAAATTTCAACTTCTGCATCAAAACCAATTTCTTCTTTTAACTCCAAAATAATCTCACGATTCCCTAATAAAATAGGTTTGCCAATCCCTTCTTCATGAACAATTTGTGCAGCTTTTAACACATCCAAATGATCTGCTTCGGCAAAAACAATTCTCTTAGGATTAGTTTTAGCTCTGTTTGTTAGTAAACGAACCATTTTATTATCAGAACCTAATCGTTCTAAAAGTTCGTCTCTATATTTATCCCAATCAGTAATTGGATTTAGTGCTACTCCGCTTTCCATAGCAGCTTTTGCAACAGCAGGAGCAACTTCGGCAATTAATCGAGGATCGAATGGTTTAGGAATAATATACTCACGCCCAAAGTTTAATTTGGTTTCTCCATATGCAATATTTACCTGTTCAGGAACCGATTGTTTTGCCAAACAAGCCAAAGCCTTAACTGCAGCCATTTTCATAGCCTCGTTAATTTTTGTTGCTCTAACATCTAAAGCTCCACGAAAAATATAAGGAAAACCCAAAACATTATTCACTTGATTAGGATAATCTGAACGGCCTGTCGCCATAATAATATCCTCACGAGTCGCTATGGCTAAATTATAATCTATTTCGGGAACTGGATTTGCCATTGCAAAAACGATAGGGTTTTTTGCCATGGTTAATAACATTTCAGGCTTAAGAATATTTCCAGCCGAAAGTCCTAAAAACATATCTGCTCCAACTAATGCTTCAGCTAGAGTTTTAGCACTTCCATCTTTAGCATATCTTCTCTGTAAATTTGACAAATCTGTTCTACTAGTTGTCAACATACCATCAACATCAAACATCATAACATTTTCTGGCTTAACACCTAACAAGACATATAAATTCGCACATGCTAAAGCCGCAGAACCTGCTCCAGAAACAACTAGCTTAATATCCTCTACTTTTTTTTCTGCTAATTCTAATGCATTCAATAAAGCAGCTGAAGAAATAATTGCTGTGCCATGTTGATCATCATGCATTACTGGAATATTCAGTTCTTCGACCAAACGTCTTTCTATTTCGAAAGATTCTGGTGCCTTTATATCTTCAAGATTAATCCCTCCAAAAGTTGGCGCAATAGCCTTAACTGTATCAACAAATTTATCTATATCTGTAGCATCTACTTCGATATCAAACACATCAATGTCTGAGAAAATTTTGAACAACAAAGCCTTCCCTTCCATTACGGGTTTTGAAGCTTCAGGACCTATATCTCCCAAACCTAAAACTGCCGTACCATTTGAAATTACTGCAACTAAATTTCCTTTTGCTGTGTACTTATAAACCTTTTCAACATCTTTAGCGATTTCAATACAAGGTTCTGCTACTCCTGGAGAATAAGCCAAAGACAAATCTCTTTGTGTTGCATATTTTTTAGTTGGAACTACCTTAATTTTACCAGGTTGCGGTTTTGCGTGATATAGTAAAGCTTCTCTGCGTTTTTTATCGTCTGCCATATTTTTTAGGATAATTGGAACTTGCAAAGTTAATGTTTGAAATGTAACAACAAAAGTTTTAAAGAATTTATCTTTCTGCTAACGCAAATTCGTAATTTTTAGTTTTTTTTAACATTTAAACGATGTTAAAAAAAATAAATTAATAGATTTGTCAGCAAATATTAATATTATGAAGAAAATCTACATTTTTATTTTATTTTCTTTGTCTAGTTTCCTGACTCAAGCTCAAGAAAATTTCTGGACAAATTTTAATGAAAGTAAAAGCACTAAAATTGAAAAAACAGAAAGAGCATCAATGCCAGAGAAATTTAACTTGTTCAGTTTAGATTTCGAATCTTTTAAGACAAAACTATTTCAAGCACCTTTGGATTTATCCTCTAAGAGGTCAAATCTTAAATTAACCTTTCCAAACGCAAAAGGTGAATTTCATAGTTTCGAAATTTATGAAGCTCCAGTAATGGACAAAGAACTTGAAAATAAATACCCTGGAATTAAATCATATGTTGGTATTGGAATTGATCAACCTGCAAGCAAAATTAGATTTAGTGTTACTATGTTTGGCTTACACACAATGACATTTAATGAAGATGGTACAACTACTTTTATAGACACTTATACAAAAGACAACAAAGGTTATATTGTTTATAATAAATCAGATATTGCTCCATCTAGAAATTTTCAATGTCATGTTACTGAAAAATTTGAGCTAGACAATTCGATTAACGTTCCAAACTTTGTTGGAAAAGCTTCTGACAGTCAGTTTAGAGTATTTAGACTAGCAATGGCCTGCACGATAGAATATGCTGCTTATCATGTAAATGCTGCTGGATTAAATGGGGGAACCTTAGCCCAGAAAAAAGCTGCAGTTCTTGCAGCTATGAACGTTACAATGACAAGAGTTAATGGAATTTACGAAAGAGACATGTCTATGAGAATGACATTAATTCCAACTAACGATCAAATTATATTCATTGATTCAGACAACTTCTCTAATGATACTGCTTCATCATTAATCAACGAAAGTCAATCTCAAATTACAAGTATTATTGGTACTGCTAATTTCGATATTGGCCATACAGTAAGTACCGGTGGTGGTGGATTAGCTGGACCTTCCCCTTGTGTTGCAAATTCAAAAGCAAGAGGAATAACTGGGAGTCCAGCACCTGTTGGAGATCCTTATGATATTGATTATGTAGCTCACGAAATGGGACATCAATTTGGAGCAAACCACACATTCAATAACAGCTGCAGTGGAAACGTTAACAATGGTACCGCTGTAGAACCAGGAAGTGGTTCTACAATCATGGCATATGCTGGAATTTGTGCTCCTAATGTTCAAAATAACTCAGACGCTCATTTTCATGCTGTGAGTATTGCAGAAATGGTTGCTAGAATAGCTTCAACAGCAACTTGCGCACCAAATAATCCAAATGGAAACACGCCCCCTGTTGCAAATGCTGGTGCAGACTTTACAATACCTAAAGGAACTGCTTTTATTTTAAAAGGAAGTGCTACTGATGCTAATGGTGATTCTTTAACTTACTGTTGGGAACAAACAAATACTGAAATAAGTACTCAACCACCATTACAAACTTCAACAACTGGTCCAAATTATAGATCAAATCCACCTGTAACATCTCCTAACAGATATTTACCAAACTTACAAAGTGTACTAGCAGGAAATTTAGCGCCAACATGGGAAGTAACACCAAGTGTTGCCCGAACAATGAATTTTGCATTAACTGTTAGAGATAACAGAGCCCCTAATGGAGGTCAAACCCACCGCGACAATACTGTAATTACTGTAGGAAATACAACAGCTCCATTTGAAGTTACTTCACAAGCTACAAATGTAACTTGGACAGCAGGAGCAACAGAAACCATAACTTGGAATGTTGTAGGAACTGCAGCTGCTCCATATAATTCGCCAAATGTTGATATTTTATTAACAAGCGATAACGGAGCAACTTTTACAACACTTTTATCGAACACTCCTAACGATGGAACACAGCAAATTACTGTACCAAGCATATCTCAACCTTTTTGTAAAGTACTTGTAATGTCAAGAGAAAATATTTTTTATGCTGTAAATAAAGGAAATATTTCTATTGGTTACACTGTTACTTATAATGACACATGTCAGACATTTTCAGCTACGCCAAATGCCACTATAGTAGAACAAAACCCTCTAGCATACCAAAACTTTACATTAGTAATACCTGCAATGCCAGGAGTTATTACTGATGTAAATGTGAGCACAAATATTTCTCACAGAGTTAATCAAATATATGTAAGAGTTAACCACCCAGATAATACTGCTGCTCAATTATTATATGGAGACCAAACAGGATGTACCAACGGCATATCATCATTAATTACTACATTTGATGATGGAGGAGCTAATTTTGCTTGTGCATCTGCAGGAAGTAATATTGCATTAAAATCAACTGATCCATTGAGCGTTTTTAATGGAAAAACTACTGCTGGTAACTGGCGCTTTAGAGTAGCTGATGTTGTTACTAACAACAGTGGTACATTGAACAGTTTTTCATTTAATATTTGTACTAGAGAAACAATTGTAACTCTTTCGAACAATGAGTTTGAATTTACAGGATTTAATGTATATCCTAATCCAAGTAATGGAATTTTCGATATTGAATTTAATTCGAATGATAAAAACACATCTCTAACAATAGTTGATTTAAGAGGTAGAAAAGTTCATGAAGAATTATTAAATGATTTAGGTTTAATCAAGAAAAGAATGAATTTATCAAACTTCCAAAAAGGAGTTTATATAATAAACTTAACAGACGGGGTAAAAAAATCGACTAAGAAAATCATCATTGAATAATAAAATCTAATGCATTAAAAAAGGCTGCTCAATTTAGCAGCCTTTTTTATTTTACTTTTTCAATAAATATTTAATTGTAGAAACTTCATGAGTTATTGGATTCATATCAAAATTTAATTCGATTAATATTTTCTCTTTATCTTGTTTCATCTTGAAGTTTCCTGACTGTATTAAATAAACACCCGCCTGACCTTTGCAATAGCAATACTTACCAAACAACACTTTAGCTTTTTCAAGAAATTCGTCAGACAAATTGATTTCCTTTTCAGAGTTTTCAACTTCCAATACTATCTCCTCAATATAATTTGCCTCAGCAATTCCTGACGGATTATTTTTTTTAAACTCAAATCTCACAACAGATTTTTCAGAATCATCTACAAGGCTGTAATATATCTTGTTTGTATTGTCTTTAATTATTTTTATCGATTTGTTTGCCAAATACTTTATTGAGCAGTCTCCACCATTTGGACATTCTTGAACAAATTCTTTCTCTTGCTCGTTCAATGTTTTTTCAGCATCATTTTTCCTAACAGAGCAACTGATTAAAATTGAAGAAATTACCGTTAAAAAAAACACTCTTTTCATTATAGATTTTTACTCAAATTTATTTAAAAATTCAATGTTACTTTTCAACCCTTCTAATTTTGTTCTTTTAACTGCTGAGTTTTTGAAAACTTTTTTAAAAATATCTTCGGTTATTTCCTCCCAATCTTTTTTGGAGTAGGATAAAATTTCAGAATTTGGATTAAACAAAGGCTCTTGATGTGGTTTTGAAAAACGATTCCAAGGACAAACATCTTGACACATATCACAACCAAACATCCAATCATCAAATTTCCCTTTCATTTCATAAGGAATCTGCTCTTTGAGTTCTATAGTAAAATAGGAAATACATTTACTTCCGTCAACGACATACGGCGCTACAATGGCTTCTGTAGGACAGGCATCTAAACAAGCTGTGCAAGAACCACAATGATCTGTTGTCGCATAATCATATTCGAGTTCCAGATCAATAATCAATTCGGCAATAAAGTAAAATGAACCGACTTGTTTAGTAATTAAATTTGAATTTTTACCAATCCACCCAAGACCTGATTTGGCAGCCCAAGCCTTATCTAAAACGGGTGCCGAATCGACAAAAACTCTTCCTTGAACTTCTCCAATTTCAATTTGGATAAATCGCAATAAATCTTTGAGTTTATCTTTGATTACAAAATGGTAATCTTGCCCGTAAGCATATTTTGAAATTTTATAAGAATCTTGATTTTGTATTTCTGAAGGATAATAATTTAGCAAAAGAGAAACCACACTTTTTGCTCCATCAACTAGCAATCTTGGATCAAGTCGTTTGTCGAAATGGTTTTCCATATACAACATTTGCCCGTGCATGTTCTTATTAAGCCAACTTTCAAGTCTAGGGGCTTCATCTTCTAGAAAACCAGCTTTGGAAATACCACAGGAAAGAAAGCCAAGGCGCAAAGCTTCGGATTTAATTAACTGTGAATATTTTTCTTTTGTATTCATTTGCATTAGGGATTGAAGCAAGCTACCATGTAGCGCGTAAAGCCCGACCCGAAGGGACACGAGGCAAAGCCGACTGCCCAGAGGGAAATGCCCTAAAACAATTCACCCTGATTAGCTCCTCGCACTCTTCCTAAGTGCTTGTATGCTTTTTCGGTAACTTCACGACCTCGAGGGGTACGAATGATGAATCCTTCCTGAATTAAAAAAGGCTCATAAACTTCTTCAATAGTTTCACCACTATCAGAAACGGCGGTTGCTAAAGTGGTTAATCCCACAGGTCCTCCTTTAAATTTATCAATAATAGTGGTAAGGATTTTGTTGTCCATTTCATCGAGACCAAATTCATCCACGCGCAATGCATTGAGTCCGTG
>CAMLKV010000028.1 GCA_946480635.1 uncultured Flavobacterium sp. | reverse complement strand
TAAAAAATATAAAGATTCCGAAGACTTCTCTGTACACAACTTAAGTTTACAAATCGAGGAAAAAGAAATTTTTGGATTGTTAGGACCAAATGGAGCTGGAAAAACTACCTTGATTTCTATGCTGTGTGGTTTAATTAAACCTACATCGGGAAAATTTACAATCGACTCACTTTCATACGATAAAAACGCAACGCAAATAAAGAAAACTATTGGTGTTGTTCCACAGGAATATGCTTTGTATCCAACTTTGACCGCTCGTGAAAACCTTCGCTATTTTGGTAGTATGTATGGTTTGAAAGGGAAGGAATTGTGTGAAAAAGTAGATGCAGCTTTAGAACATCTAGGGCTTTTAAAATTTGCAGATAAAAAAGTTGAAACCTTTTCAGGTGGAATGAAACGTCGTGTAAATTTAATTGCTGGTATTCTTCATAATCCTAAGGTTTTGTTTTTAGATGAACCTACAGTTGGTGTAGATGTTCAGTCAAAAAATGTAATTATTGATTATTTGAAAGAATTAAATGCTGGAGGAACTACAATTATATATACATCACATCACTTAACCGAAGCACAAGATTTTTGTACCCACATTGCTATTATAGACAGAGGAAACATTTATGCTCAAGGAACACCAGAGGGCTTAATTGCAGAAACTCAAAATGCACATAATTTGGAGGATGTTTTTATTTCATTAACCGGTAAAGAATTACGTGATGATGCATAAGTTTTTAATGTCGGTTTATAAAGAAGTACTCTTACTAAAAAGAGATTTCGGAGGATTGGTGATATTGTTTGTCATGCCATTGGTGCTTATTATAACGATTACCTTAATACAAGACAGTACTTTCAAAGTGGTTTCCGATGCTAAAATTCCAATTTTATTAGTGGATAACGATCACGGTAATATTTCAAAAACTGTAAAAGAGAACTTAAATGAAAGCGGTTCTTTCGAAATAGTGACTCAAATTAATAATGAGAATGTTACAGAGGCTATTGCTAAAGATGCTGTTTTTAAAGGTAAATACCAATTGGCAATTGTAATTCCTGCAAAATTAAGTACTGATTTACAATTAAAAGTCAATCAAAACGTAAACAAAATTCTGAGTAATTTTGGGATGGAAGATTCTACCAAAGTAGCTTCATCAAACAAAGAAATACTTCCTAAAGAAGTAAAATTATATTTTGATCCGGCAACACAATTGGCTTTTAAAAGCGGAGTAAAAAGCGCAATCGATAAAATGATTTCACAAATCGAAAATAAATCGATTTATGCTACTTTTCAGGATCAGTTAGGAGAAGGTGAAGCACCCATTTTTGATCAAAAAAGTTTCATTTCTTTTAAAGAAATTGTCCCAAAAATAGACAACAAGGAAATTATACCTAACTCAGTACAACATAATGTGCCAGCATGGACCTTGTTTGCAATATTCTTCGTGGTAGTGCCTCTGTCTATTAATATTGTAAAAGAAAAAAGCCAAGGAACTTTAGTTAGATTGATAACAAATCCTGTTCCTTATGCGATTGTTATTCTAGGAAAAACAGCTACATATTTAATCATCTGTATGATTCAGTTTTGGTTAATGGTAGCAGTTGGAGTTTATCTTTTTCCATATTTAGGTTTACCAGTTTTAGATATTGAAGGAAGAATGCTTTTAATGAGTACAGTTGCATTGTTCTCAGGATTGGCTGCTATTGGCTTCGGAATATTATTAGGCACAATTGCTAAAACGCAAGAACAATCTGCGCCGTTTGGAGCAACTCAGTGGTTATTTTGGCTGCAATCGGTGGAGTTTGGGTTCCTGTTTTTGCTATGCCAAAAGTAATGCAGTATGCATCTCACATTTCACCAATGAATTGGGGATTAAATGCTTTCTATGATGTGTTATTACGCAGTGGAGGTTTTGTAGAAATCCTGCCGGAAATATTTTTATTACTTTTGTTTTTTATAATTACAACGACTATTGCTATAGGTTATGATAAGAAAAAAAGAGCAGTATAACGAAGTGCCAGAATTATATTACTTATTTTGAGGATGGAAGAGAGGCCTTTGGTCGTAAACACGGAATATCATATTTAGATGTTCAACGTAACGGATACACAACTCCTATTGTAAAATCGGAATGTGAGCATAAATTGTCGTTGAGATATGGTGACGTTGCTCGAATAGAAACAACTATTATCAACACTCCTGCTGCTAAAATGATTTTTAGATACAAGATTTTTGATGCTAATGAAAAAGTGGTATGTACAGGAGAAACGATTCAGGTTTTTGTAGATGCTAAAGGAGATTTGTCATTAAATTTGCCACCTTTTTTTGAGGATTGGAAACGTAAAGTAGGGTTATTGAAATAATGAAGAAGAACGTTTACATAACGGCAAGTAATTGTATTACACCTTTAGGATTTGATGTAGCTTCCAATTGGGAAGCAGTTCAAAACAATGTTTCTGGTATTAAAAGCCATCACAATGTTGGACAATTGGAATCTTTTTATGCTTCTGTTGTCGATAATAATGCCTTAGAATCTGCTTTTTCCAAAATTGAAAGTGGAAACGGTTTCACCAAATTGGAGAAAATGATGATACTGGTATTACAACCGCTAGTGAAAGAAAATAAGATTACTAAAAAAACAGCTTTCATTTTTTCAACTACCAAAGGAAATATATGTCTTTTGGAAGATGAAAAAGAAGTGGTAGAGAATGCACAATTGGGGGTTTTAGCTAAAAAAATAAGCACATATTTTGGTTTTGAAATAGAGCCCATAGTGGTTTCGAATGCTTGCGTTTCGGGAATTTTAGCGGTTTCGGTTGCTAAACGAATGATACAGTCAGGACTTTATGATGATGCTTTTGTAGTTGCTGGAGATGAAGTTTCAGAATTTGTGCTTTCTGGATTCAATTCTTTTCAGGCAATGAGTGCAGAACCTTGTAAGCCTTATGATGCAAATCGTACAGGAGTGACTTTAGGAGAAGCAGTAGCAGCGGTTTATATTACTGCTGATGAAACTTTAGTAAAACCAAATAGTTTTAGAATCATGGGTGATGGCGCGGTAAACGATGCCAATCATATTTCAGGGCCTTCAAGAACAGGAGAAGGTTTGTTTAGAAGTATTGAAAGTGCTTTTAAAGAAGCCAATCTAGATAGAAAAAAATTGAATTTTATATCGGCACACGGAACAGCTACTTTATATAATGACGAAATGGAAGCCATTGCTTTCAATCGTCAAAGATTACATGAAGTTCCTGTGAATAGCTTGAAAGGGTATTACGGACATACATTAGGCGCTTCAGGTTTATTAGAAACTGTTATGGCGATGGAAAGTGCTAAACAAAATAGATTGATTGTCTCTAAAGGATATTCAGATTTAGGAGTAAGTCAAGCTATTAATGTAATTACTGATAACCAAGCTGTGCAAATGGATTATTTTCTTAAAACAGCTTCAGGTTTTGGAGGTTGTAATACCGCAGTACTATTTGAAAAAGTAAAATAAATTGGAATTTAAAAGTTACATATCGGCAAGTTGTGTTATCGAAGATAATTCTGTTTTCCTTTCTGGGGAAAATAGATTTGTTTTTGAAAATGCTTCTTTTTCGGAATTTTCAAAAGCAGCATATAAAAACTTTGAGATTGACTATCCCAAATTTTTTAAAATGGACAATTTGAGTAAATTAGCTTTTTTATCGGCCGAATTACTTTTAAAAGAAGTAGTGCAGTCCAATGAACAAGAAAATGATATTGCATTGGTTTTTGCCAATCGCTCGTCGAGTTTGGATACTGATGTAAAATACCAAGGATCGATAGCAAGCAAAGAGAGTTATTTCCCGAGCCCAGCTGTTTTTGTGTATACACTTCCTAATATTTGTATTGGTGAGATTAGTATTAAACACAATTTAAAATCGGAGAATGCTTTTTTTGTTTTTGAAGATTTCCCAGCAGAGTTTATGTTGCATTATGCCAATAACCTTCTGGAATCAGAAAAAGCAGAAAAAGTGCTTTGTGGTTGGACAGAATTATATCAAGAGAATTATAGAGCTGTAGTATATTTAGTTGAAAAAAAACCAACTAATACCTTGAGCCAAGAACATAACATAGAATCAATAAAACAATTATATACAAATACATTATGGACGCTTTAAAACAAGAATTAAAATCAAAAATCATTGAAGTTTTAAACTTAGAAGATATTGCAGTTGAGGATATTAATGATAATGATGCACTTTTTGGTGATGGTTTAGGATTAGATTCAATCGATGCTTTGGAATTAATCGTATTGTTAGACAAAGATTATGGTATCAAATTAACAGATCCAAAAGAAGGAAAAAACATTTTCCAGTCAATCGATACTATGGCTGCTTATATTACTGCAAACAGAACAAAATAATTCATGAATAAGAAAGTTGCGATAACAGGAATGGGAATTATCTCTGCTATTGGTAAAACGGTAGAAGAGAATTATAACGCGTTGATAACAGAACAAAAAGGGATTTCTTCAATTGAAAATTTCCATACCGTTCACAAAGATGTTATCAAAGTGGGAGAAATTAAGTTGACCAATCCTCAATTAGAGCAACTTCTTGGATTGTCATCTGACAATAATTATTCGAGAACTGCAATGTTGGGTGCTTATGCTGCCAAAAAAGCAATTGAAGATGCTGGAATTTCCAACATGAATGATTGTCGATCAGGTTTGATTTCTTCAACCAGTGTTGGTGGAATGGACATGACAGAGCGTTTCTATTACGAATATTTTGAAGATGAAGCTTGTCAAAAATACATCAGTAGTCACGATGCGGGAGATTCTTCGCATAAAATTGCAGAATATATTGGTCTGGAAGGTTTTGTTTCAACGATAAGTACAGCTTGCTCTTCTGCTGCGAATGCTATCATGATGGGAGCTCGAATGATTCAGCAAGGTAAACTTGATAGAGTAGTTGTTGGTGGAACCGATGCTTTGGCAAAATTCACGATTAACGGATTTAAAACCTTGATGATTTTATCGGATACTTATAATACACCATTCGATAATAATCGTAAAGGATTAAATTTAGGAGAAGCAGCAGCTTTCTTGGTTTTAGAATCAGATGAATTGGTTCAGAAATCAAATAAAAAAGTATTGGCGTATGTTTCAGGTTTTGGAAACGCTAACGATGCGTATCATCAAACGGCTTCTTCGGAAAATGGTGATGGAGCCTTTTTAGCGATGGAAAAAGCTTTAAAAATTGCTGGCCTTCAACCCTCTCACATCGATTATGTAAATGCTCACGGAACGGCTACTCCAAACAATGATTTGTCGGAAGGTCGTGCTTTGATCCGAATTTTTGGTGATAATACTCCAGAGTTTAGTTCTACAAAAGCTTTTACGGGTCATACATTAGCAGCTGCAGCTGCTATAGAAGCGGTGTACAGTGTTTTGGCTTTGCAGAACAATGTGGTTTTTCCTAATCTGAATTTTGTGACTCCTATGGAAGAGTTCAACTTAATTCCGCAAACGTCATTAAAAAATAAAGAAATCAATCACGTATTGTCCAATTCTTTCGGATTTGGAGGGAATTGTTCAACAGTGATTTTTTCAAAAAACTAATTAATATCACAGCTTTAGCTGTACAAATAGCTTAAAAAATAAGAGATGAAAGGTTGTTATATCAACGGAATGGGAATCGTATCGGCTCAAAAAACTTTTGATTCGGAGTTTTTGAGTGAAGTATCGGTTAATGAAACAGAAAATGTGCTGTATGCACAACAACCCTCTTATAAAGAAATGATTCCTCCTGCGATGATACGTCGTATGGCCAAAGGAGTTAAAATGGGAATTTATGCTTCTACTAAAGCTTTGGAAGAGGCAGGAATCGAACAACCAGGAGCTATCATTACTGGTACAGGTATGGGTTGCGTTGAAGATTCTGAAAAATTCCTAAAAGCTATTTTGGATAATGATGAGCAATTTTTAACGCCAACGTCTTTTATTCAATCTACTCACAATACTGTAGGTGCTCAAATTGCTCTTGGATTACAATGTAAAAATTACAATTTCACTTATGTGAATGGTGCTGTTTCAATGGAAACTGCTTTGTTAGATGCTAAGATGCAGTTAGACAATGAAGAGCTTGATAATGTTTTGGTTGGAGGGATTGATGAAACAGCACAACATACAATAGAGTTATTTAAATTAACTCAAGTTATAAAGGATGAAAACGATAAACCTTACACAGTTATAAACTCTAAGTCTAAAGGAGTTGTGTTTGGTGAAGGTGCTACTTTCTTTGCTCTGGCAAATGCAGCAAATGAAACTTCTTATGCCAAAATTGAAGATTTGAGTTTGAGAAATGTATTGCAACCTGAGCAAGTAAACTCCTTTGTGAATGAATTTTTGCAATCCAATAATTTGACCGTTTCTGATATTGATGCTGTGGTTTTAGGAAACAATGGAGATGTTGAAGACAATAATTATTATCAAATTTCAACAACTTTGTTTAATGAAACGCCTCAAGTGTTTTATAAGCATTTAAGTGGGGAATATAATACAGCTTCTGGTTTTGGATTGTGGATAGCTGCTAATATCATGAAAAATCAAGAAATTCCTGGTGTCGTTCAAATGAATGGTTTGAAAAAAGAAGCTTACAAGACTGTTTTACTGTACAATCAATACCAAGGCAAGGACCATAGTTTAATTCTGCTTAAAAATGTCAAAGCATAAATACATTATTCTTCTATCATTGTGTCTTCTGGCATTGTTTATTGTCATAAAGATAGATTGGTGGTGGTATTTTTTGCTTTTTTTCGGTTTTACAGGACTTACAATTTGGGGTTCTTTTGATATCCGTTTGAATTATTTTCTAAATGCTTATTCAAATAATCCGAAAGAGAAGGATTTAAAGGTTGCTCTTACTTTTGATGATGGACCACATGAAATGACCGAAAAGGTTTTGGATTTGTTGTTTAAATACAATGCTAAAGCAACTTTTTTTTGTATTGGAACTCAAATAGAAAAACATCCCGATATTTTACAACGAATTGTTAATGAAGGCCATATAGTAGGAAATCATACATATTCACACTCAAAGTCTTTTGGATTCTTTTCAACTTCACAAGTGCAACAAGAAATTACGCAAACAGATGTTTTGTTGAAAAATAAAATTTTTAAAAAACCACTTTTTTTTCGCCCGCCTTTTGGAGTAACAAATCCTAATGTTGCTAAAGCTATTTCAAGAACAAAACATCATGTAATTGGTTGGAATATAAGATCTTTAGATACGGTTATTGATGATGAATCACAGATTTTAGATCGTATTAAAAAAAGAGTTAAGCCTGGTGGAATTATATTGCTGCATGACACTTCTTTAAAAACTGTGAATGTATTGGAACAGTTATTGCTATTTTTGCAGTCGGAGAATTATGAAATGACAACTGTAGATAAATTACTGAATATTTCAGCTTATGAAAATTAAAATTTTTACAACTATATTTTCATTTTTTGTTTTAATTGGCTTTGCCCAAGAGCAGAAAATGACTAATTCTGAAATTACTGCTTTCAAAAACGAAGTAACTAAAGAAACAAAGAACATCAAAAGCCTTAAAACCGATTTTGTGCAATACAAACACATGGATTTTTTATCTAAGGATATTGAAACTTCAGGAAAAATGGCTTTTAAAGCTCCAAACTTGCTTAATTGGCAGTACACAAAACCATATCAATATAGTATTGTGTTTAAAAACAATAAAATCTATATAAACGATCAAGGAAACAAAAGTACTGTTGATGCTAAAAGTAAAATGTTTGAAAAAATAAACAAACTTATAGTAGGGAGTGTTAGCGGCAATATGTTTGATGATAACGAGTTCACGATATTTTATTATAAAACTAAAGATTATAATATTGCGAAGCTATTTCCTAAAACTTCGACAATAAAAAAATATATTAAGGAAGTAAATTTGTTTTTTCCTGAAAATGAATCAACCGTTTCTCAGGTTAAACTTATAGAGCCTTCTGGAGATTACACGAAAATTGTATTTAAAAACAAGCAAGTTAATGCTAAGATAGATGATTCGGCTTTTACTAATTAGTGCTCTTTTATTTCAATTGGTATCATGTAAGCCATATCAAGTTCAGGATACTACTATAAAACAAACTTCTATAAAGGAGTTTAAAAATCCTTATTTTGATAATCCAGAAATAGATTATGTGTATAAAGCTCAAATTGAGGTTTATGGTAATAAACTTGGCGGAATTTTTGTTGCCAAAAAGATTTCCGATTCAATACATAGAGTAGTTTTTACGACAGAATTTGGAAATAAATTGATGGATTTTGAATTGTCAGATAAGGATTTTAAAGTAAACTATATCATTGAACAGTTAGACAGAAAAATAATTTTAAATACACTTGAAGAGGATTTTAGGTTATTGCTTAAAGTGAATCATCAAATTAATCAAGCTTATGAGAATTCATTATCTAATGTGTATAAGTCAAAAAATGATAAAAGGTTTATTTATTTTTTTGCAAGCAAGATTGATGATAAATTAACCAAGTTAATAAGTACATCAAAGTATAAAGAAAAGGTAGTTTTCGAATTTGAATCAAAAAACACTACTTTTGCCGAAGTTATTAGAATTAATCACAAGAATATAAAATTAAAAATTGAATTAAATCAAATCACTAATTAACCTAGAATTTCGAATGAAAAAGATAATTGTTGCAGCATTTTTATGCTTTTTAGGATTTACTCAAGTTAATGCACAGTCTAAATTTAGACCCGGAATTAGAGGAGGAGCTAACTTTTCTCACTTAACTCAAACTGACAATCCAAACGAAAAATACAGTACAAGAACTGATTTTTATGTTGGTGCTTTTGGTGCTTTAAATTTGTCAAAAGTGTACACACTTCAGCCAGAGATAAATTATTCTAGACAAGGAGCTAAATATGAGTACATTGACACAGATAATAGACGCTATAATTCTGAGATTAAAGTGTCATATTTGTCTATTGGTGTTGCTAATAAATTCAAGTTTGATAAGTTTAATATTCATTTAGGACCTACAGTTGATATCAAAGTTAAAGATGCTGGTAAAAAGTTAGGGACAACATATAATGAATATGATAATTATTATTATTACAATGATGATTTAACGGCTATCGATTTTGCTTTCTTTTTAGGAGCTGGATTTGATATCACAAAAAATTTCGGTATTGAAGCTAGAATTAAAAAAGGAATTATTCCTGTTAATGATACTGGTGATTGGGATTCTACAAATGTTGTTTTCCAAACAGGTATTACTTATACATTCTAATAAGATTTTTTTTAAGGTGAAAAAAAGTATTATCATACTATTTGGTTTGTTTTTAGGTATTATGCATATTAATGCACAATCTATTTATAAGCCAGAAATAAGAACAGGTCTTAATTTTGCAAAAATTGAGAATTCAGAGTTAGATTATAAAACGGATTTTTTCATTAGCTTCGTTAATGAGTTAAGTTTAGCCAAACATTATTCTCTTCAGCCAGAGATTGGTTATTCTAGACAAGGAGGTAAGGGTACTGTAGCAGTTTTTAATTTTGATTATGGATACGTATATCCTACAGATGTAAATCTCACTTTGGATTATTTGTCTTTTGGTACAATTAATAAAATAAAATTTGGAAAATTTTTTGTTACACTTGGACCATATGCAGAATTTATTGTTGGAAGCAAGATTGAAGTCTCTCCAGAAAATGTAGCAGGAAAAAGATCAGCTGGTAAAGGAGATGATATCGATTTCGGCTTCACAGGTGGGGTTGGAATAAATATTTGGAAAGGATTATCTTTTGAGGCTAGAGCGAAAAAAGGATTCCTAAATGCTTATGATGACTTCAAGTCTAGTCCTGATACTAAACCGAATATGGTTTTTCAAATTGGATTGTTATATTCATTTAAAAATTAATAATACAAATAGAAAATGTTACTAAAAGATTTTTATACTGTCGAGAAATTAGAAAATGTTGCTGAAGGTAAATACAACGCAGTTGTTTTACTTAATAGAGAGCATGACATTTTTAAAGGGCATTTTCCAGGAAATCCTGTAACACCAGGTGTTTGTATGATGCAAATTATCAAAGAACTTACTCAGGAAATTCTGGGTAGTTCTTTGTTTATGAAAAGCTCTTCGAATGTAAAATTCATGGCGCTCATCAACCCTGATAATAATCCAAAATTGGATTTAGAACTTGAAATTTCAGGTGATTTATCATCAGAAGTTAAAGTGAAAAACACTACAAAGTTTGAAGATACTGTTGCTCTTAAACTAACGAATACTTATACAAAAGCATAAAGTGAAGTCTTTAGTAATAATATTGTTTATTTTTCTTTCTTTCATCCAAAATCCTACCGATGTTAGAGAACAATATTATGCGGCTTCAAAGAGCAAACAAAATGCCGAGAAATTCTATAATTTGCTTGCTAAGTATAATAAAGAAAATAAAACAATGATTGCTTATAAAGGAGCAGCATTGGCTTTGAAATCTAAATATGCTCCTGATAAAAAAGATAAAAAAGAATTGTTTATTGAAGGAGTTACTACTATCGAAAATTGCGTAAAGCAAGAACCAAGTAACGCTGAAATAAGACTAATTAGATTAAGCATTCAAGAAAACACACCTAAGTTTTTAAAATATAAAGCTAATATTGATGAAGATAAAAAGATGATTCTGAGTTTGTTTGATAAACAATCAAAGGAATTAAAAGAATACATCGAAATCTATATCAATCAATCTAAAGTTTTTACCGAAGTCGAAAAGCAAAAAATAAAATAACACATGAGTTCTGCATTATCTGTTTCAGAAAGAATGATGAAAATGAATGTTTGTGTTATTATCCCTACCTACAATAATCACAAAACATTACAGCGAGTTTTAGACGGAGTTTTAAAACTAACTAGCAATGTAATTGTTGTAAACGACGGTTCTACAGATACTACTCCTCAAATTCTAGATGATTATAAAACAATAACCTTAATTACTGTTGCTAAAAACCAAGGTAAGGGCAATGCTTTAAAGAAAGGTTTTAGAAAAGCAAAATCATTGGGGTTTGATTATGCTATTACTATAGATTCTGATGGTCAGCATTTTCCAGATGATATTTCTATTTTTCTTGATGCTCTTGAGGAAGAAGGCAAGGATGTTTTACTAATCGGAAGTCGAAATATGGCTCACGAAAGTGTTCCTAAAAAAAGTAGTTTTGGTAATAAATTCTCAAACTTTTGGTTTTGGTTCGAAACAGGTATTGAGTTAAATGATACCCAATCTGGATACCGACTTTATCCTTTACATGCTATTCCTAACAAGTTTTTTACAAAAAAATTTGAATTCGAGATTGAGATTATTGTACGTACAGCTTGGAATGGTGTTTCTGTAAAAAATGTTCCCATCAAAGTTTTGTATGATCCTTCAGAAAGAGTTTCGCACTTTAGACCATTTCGTGATTTTACCCGAATCAGTATTTTAAATACTGTTTTGGTTCTTTTGTTATTTTTATACATTAAACCAAGAGACTTCTTTAGAAGTTTCAAAAAAAAAAGTTTTAAGGATTTTTTAAAAGATGATGTACTTGTAAGTTCAGATTCTAATTTAAAGAAAGCACTTTCTATAGCCTTAGGAGTTTTTTGTGGTATTGCTCCTTTTTGGGGATTTCAAACTGCAATTGTAATTTCCGTTGCGGTTCTTTTGCGCTGGAATAAAGCATTGGCTTTTACTTTTTCAAACATAAGTATTCCTCCAATGATTCCATTTATAATTTATGGTTCCTTAAAGGTAGGTGGACTTTTTGTAGAAGATAAAGCAAAATTCACCTTCGGTCATGCTATTACGTTTAATCATATCAAAACCAACATTGTTCAATACCTTATTGGAAGTTTTATTTTAGCAACTGTTATGGCATTTATTTTTGGGGTTGGAAGTTATTTAGTACTTTCGCTTTCCAAAAAATCAAAAGAGTAAATGCATCGTTTTTTTATCAAAATTCATCAGTTTGTAGAGCAAAACAAATGGTTGGCAGTGTCAATTGCTACTTCGGTTTTGTTTATTTTTGGTTTTTTAGCTTCAAAAATTAAATTTGAAGAGGATATTACGAGGATAATTCCTAAAAATGAAAAG
>CAMLKV010000027.1 GCA_946480635.1 uncultured Flavobacterium sp. | reverse complement strand
ATTTATGTTTAGCTTTTCTCATTCTTTCCTTTATAGAAATATTAGAATTTGTTTTAGCCAACACTCAAGACAAAGGGATAATTTTAGATGTCAATAAAGAATTGTTAGAACTTGATATCGAGAAAGCAACTCCACAGGAATATGCTACGATTGCACAAAAAATAAATCAGCTTCTTAATCAATATGGAATATCAAATAGCACATTGCAATTGCAAATTTTAAAAGCGCATTTTGATGCTTTTTATCTAAAACAATTTGAAAGTGCAAAGTCGGTTTTGACAAAAGCTTTAGAACTTCCGTTAAATCTATATGAAAAGGCAGATGTGAAATTAGAATTGGCAGATGTACTTTTATTAGACGAAAAATTTAATCAAGCAATTATTTATTATGCTCAAGTAGAAGATGACTTGCCTAACGATGAAATGGCGCATCAAGCAAGTTTAAAAATGGCAAAGGCAAGCTACTATAAAGGAGATTTTGAATGGGCTCAACAACAGTTTAAAGTTTTAAAATCATCTGCGTCACAACTTATTGCGAATGATGCGATGCAGTTGTTTTTGTTGATTTCAGACAACACTGTAGAGGATTCAACTCAAGTGGCTCTGAAAAAATATGCAAGAGCTGATTTCTTGGCATATCAGAATAAAAACGCAGCAGCTTTAGAGCAATTTAAAACGATATTAGTACAACATAAGGGTCAAAGTATTGAAGATGAAACGCTATTGCAAATTGGAAAAATTAATGAGAAGTTAGGAGACTACCAGCAAGCAGTGAGTTATTACCAACAAATAATTGATCGTTTTGCAGAAGAAATTTACATCGATGAAGCTTTGTTTTTTTCAGCAGAGATTTACAGAAAGAATCTCTTGGACAATGAAAAAGCTAAGAGTTTATATGAAAAAATCTTGTTCAATCATCAGGATAGTATTTACTTTGTAGACGCAAGAAACAACTTCAGAAAACTCAGAGGAGATACTAATTTATAAACAGTTTATTGGCTATTTTTTACTTCGTTAATTCGAATAAATAATTGAAAAATAAGCAAATCCACAAAAATATGATAATCTACAACGTTACTATTAATATACACGAAAGTGTTCACGACCAATGGATGGACTGGATGCAAAATAAGCACATTGCTGATGTTTTGGCGACTGGTAAGTTTACTGCTGCCAGAATGGTAAAAGTTTTGGTTGAAGAAGAAATGGGCGGAGTTACATATTCAATCCAATACACAACAGATTGTAAAGAAACATTACAACGTTATTATGATGAAGATGCAGATCGTTTACGTGAGGAAGGATTACGTCTTTTTGGAGATAAAATGTTGGCTTTCAGAACAGAATTAGAGCTAGTTTCTGATCACTAAGAAATCTGAAGAATGGATAAAGTAAAAGCAAAAAAGCACCTTGGTCAGCACTTCCTGAACGATGAAAACATCGCGCAAAAAATTGCCGATGCATTAACCCTTGATGGTTATAAAAAAGTATTGGAAATAGGTCCTGGAATGGGGGTTTTGACAAAATATTTATTGGAAAAACCAATAGATACTTACGTTATTGAAATTGATACGGAATCGGTTGAATTTCTTCAGAACCATTACTTGAAATTAAGTAACAAAATCATTTCAAAAGATTTCTTGAAGTACAACATCAAAGAAGTCTTTGGTGATGAACCATTCGCTATTATAGGAAATTTTCCATACAATATTTCATCGCAAATTGTTTTCAGAACACTTGAAATGCGAGATCAAATTCCTGAATTTTCAGGGATGTTCCAAAAAGAGGTTGCTGAGCGTATCTGTGAAAAAAAAGGAAGCAAAGCTTACGGAATTCTTTCGGTTTTAACGCAAGCATTTTACGATACCGAATACCTTTTTACAGTATCGGAACATGTATTTACACCGCCACCAAAAGTAAAATCAGGAGTAATGCGCATGCGCCGCAAGGAAAATTACAAATTACCCTGTGATGAAAAATTATTCTTTAACGTTGTGAAAACTGCCTTTAATCAGCGAAGAAAAACACTTCGTAATAGCTTAAAAAGCTTTAACATGACTGATAATTTGAGAGAAGATAGTATCTTTGACCTCCGTCCGGAACAACTTTCGGTGGAACAATTCATAGAACTCACTCAAAAAATAGCAGCCGATGGAGTTTAAAATCAGTAGAGACTTTCTTGTTCAAATCGAACAACTTATTAGTGAAAACCGTGCGCAAGAATTAGAAAACTTGTTGCAGGATGTCCACTTTGCTGATATTGCTGATATTATGGATGAGCTTGACGATTATGGTGCAAGTTACGTCTTTAAACTCCTTGATTCGGAAAAAACTGCGGAAGCTCTTTTAGAGCTTGATGAAGAAGTACGTGTCAAAATCCTTAGAAGTTTATCTGCAAAAGAAATTGCAGAAGAGTTAGATGAATTAGACACGGATGATGCTGCTGATATTATTGCAGAACTTCCACAATCTAAAAAAGAAGAAGTAATCTCTGAGCTGGAAGATGTTGAACATGCAAAAGACATTGTTGATCTATTGCGTTACGACGAAGATACAGCCGGAGGTTTGATGGGTAAAGAGTTAGTAAAAGTTAACGAAAACTGGAATGTACTGACCTGTGTCAAGGAAATGCGCCAGCAAGCTGAGCATGTTACTCGTGTGCACTCTATTTATGTTGTTGATGATGAAGATCGTTTAAAAGGCCGACTTTCACTTAAAGATCTATTGACAACTTCTACAAAAACACCTATTAGTGAGGTTTACATTAAAAAAGTAGATTACGTTAAAGTTGATACTAAAGATGTTGAGGTAGCTCGTATCATGCAAAAATATGACTTGGAAGCCATTCCAGTTATAGATGAAATGGGACGTCTTGTAGGACGTATCACCATCGACGATATCGTAGATGTAATTAAAGAAGAAGCTGATAAAGATTACCAGTTGGCAGCCGGTATCTCGCAAGACGTTGAGGCCGATGATAGTATTTTACAATTAACACGTGCTCGTTTGCCATGGTTGGTCTTGGCTTTGTTTGGAGGTTTTATCAGTGTGCGTGTGCTAGGTTTGTTCGAGCCAGCCATGCAAACGCATCCAGAACTTTTCTTTTTTACACCACTTATTGCTGCGATGGGAGGAAATGTTGGAGTGCAATCTTCAGCAATCATTGTACAAGGTCTTGCAAATAACGCTATCACCGGAAGTATTGTGGAACGCTTGTTAAAAGAATTGTCGTTGAGTTTATTAAATGGTATTATTCTAGCTGCAATATTATTTTTGGGAAGTTATTATCTGCTTAATTTTGAAATGCATATTGGAATTACAGTAACAGTGGCTTTAATTTCAGTAATCGTAATTGCTTCACTTAATGGAACCTTTATTCCTATCATTCTAAATAAATACGGAATTGACCCCGCTTTAGCTACGGGGCCATTTATTACAACCAGTAATGATATTCTTGGGATTTTGATTTATTTTTCAATTGCCCGAATTATTCTAGGCTTTTAGAAAAGATTTTTCTTTTTAAATAGAAAGGCACCTATCATTGCCAGAAAACCCGAAACTAAAACAATAATTAAAAGTCCGTTTGGATTCTTTTCTAAAGAATTAGGTACATTCATTCCGTACAAGCTGGCAATTAAGGTTGGAATCATCAAAATGATTGAAATAGATGTCAATCGCTTCATGATAACATTCAAATTATTGGAAATAACAGAAGCATAAGCGTCCATCATTCCTGATAGAATGTTGCTATAAATATTTGACATTTCTTGAGCCTGTTTTAACTCAATATCCACATCTTCCAGAAGATCTGCGTCAAAATTTTCTCTTTCACTTTTAATGTTTTTAATTCTGTGAAATAAAATGTCATTTCCTTTAATAGAAGTAATAAAGAATACCAAACATTTCTCTAATTCCAACAATGCTTGTAGTTCTTCGTTTTTGATTGATTTTTCCAAATTATCTTCGGCTAACTTGATGCGTTGGTTAATTTGTTTTAGATATTTCAAGTACCAAATACTTGACGAAAGCAATAGTTTCAATACTAAATCAAAATGATTTTTAACTGTCAAGTTTTTGCGTTGCGTATAAGTTACAAAATCAGTAATCATTTCAGATTTAAAAAAACAAACCGAAATAAAGTGAGTTTCATTAAAAATTAGACCTAAAGGAATTGTGGTAAAAGGTAGTTTAGGATTGTTACTTTTATAAGGAATACGCATGATGATGAGATGCCAACCGTTTTCTTCTTCAATACGTGGTCTTTCATCGATGTCTTCTATATCATTGTAAAAGGCTTCTGGAACTTTTAGCTCATTCAGCAAGAAATCTTTGTCTTCTTGTGTTGGCGTTTCAATATTAATCCAGCAGTTTTGGTTTAAGCTATTGGTCATTTCTAAACCACAAGCTCCGTTTTTGAAGTAGTTTTTCATACTTTTAACCATTGTTTTTCTGAACAAGTGTCAAAAGCATGACTATCTTGTTCATAATTAATAATATTTCCTCTGGGAATCGTCCATTTTAAATATGAATATCAAAATTTGGTGCAAATGTAGGTTTTCTTTATTAAGGAAAAACTTAAAATAACCTTAATTTTTTTTAAGTTTAATAAAGTCAAATTAGATAACTTTGAAAGATATTACTTTTGAAATGACATTATCAGATATTAAAATTCTTCACATAGACAGTAATCATCCTTTGCTTTGGAATCAATTACAAGATGCTGGGTTTAGTAACGAAGAAGACTTTGCTTCTTCAAAGGAGGAAGTAGAAAATAAAATTCAGAATTATCAAGGTATAGTAATACGTAGTCGTTTTAAAATAGATAAGCAATTTTTAGACAAAGCTACTAATCTTCAATTTATAGCTCGTGTTGGGGCTGGATTAGAGAGTATTGACTGTGATTATGCTCAAGAAAAGGGAGTATGGTTAATAGCTGCTCCAGAGGGCAATCGAAATGCTGTTGGTGAGCATGCCTTAGGAATGTTATTGTCGCTTTTTAATAACTTAAATAAAGCGGATAGAGAAGTTCGTTCAGGCCATTGGAATAGAGAAGCGAATAGGGGACATGAACTTGATGGAAAAACAGTGGGGATTATTGGTTATGGTAATATGGGGAAATCGTTTGCCAAAAAACTTAAAGGTTTTGATGTTGAAGTATTGTGTTACGATATTCTTGAAAATGTAGGTGATGAAAATGCAAGACAAGTAACTCTCGAAGAATTATGTAAAAAGACAGACGTTTTAAGTTTGCATACACCTTGGACACCAGAAACTGACAAGATGATAAATACTGATTTCATTGCTAGATTTGAAAAACCTTTTTGGTTTATTAATACAGCACGAGGAAATAGTGTTGTTACTGCAGATCTTGTTGAAGCATTAAAATCAGGAAAGATTTTAGGAGCAGGGTTGGATGTTTTGGAATACGAAAAACTTTCTTTCGAAAATCTTTTTGAAGGAGAGAAGCCACAAGCCTTCGAATATTTACTTCAAGCAGAAAATATTTTACTTACACCGCATATAGCCGGCTGGACGTTTGAAAGCAAAGAAAAATTAGCACAAACCATAGTTGATAAAATCATAAAACTTTATACAAATGAATAAAGTAAGCTATTATTTGATTTTGTTTGTTGCGACGATCATTTGTTTTTCTTTACTGTAGAAGGAATTTTATTGTTGCTTTCAGTGACTATCTTTTTTAAAAGAAAGAATTAACTTATGTAACTTTTTTATAAATTGTACGTATCAATAGAGTAAAGTTGTAAATCTAGCAACTTATTAAAAAAATAATTTAATTGGAGTGACCGAAAATCCACAATAGAGTAGGAATTAACCAAAAACAAAATAAAAAAATGGACGCACAAAAGGTTGACATGTATTTAATGATGAATAACAAATTCTTCGAAGAGCATCAATTAAACGCAATCAGAGAAAAACTTTTATCACTTGACGAAGATCAATGGAATAGACTTCAATTTACACAGTACAAAGATCCAACTACAGCTTTGTTGATTTCAATCTTCGCAGGAACTTTAGGGATTGACCGTTTTTATATTGGTGATACTGGTATGGGAATTGGTAAGCTGTTAACATGTGGTGGATTTTATGTTTGGGCTATTGTTGACTGGTTTTTAATTCAAGGTGCTACAAAAGAAAAAAATGTAGAGAAATTTTTCAATGCATTAATGTAAAATGAAAAAAAACAAGCTATACAATCTTGTTTTGACGGCTTGTTTTCTAGGATATAGTTGGTTGTTTTTTTTAAAGTTCTTTGCACATTCTTCATCGAAGATTGATTTAACAGCTTGTCTTTTTAAAAGAATAACCACTATACCTTGCCCTTCTTGTGGTGTCACAAGAGCAATTCAGGAAATTATACAAGGGAATATTATTTCTTCCTTATTAATAAATCCATTTGGCATAATTGTAGCTTTGATTATGTTTGGTGTTCCTTTTTGGATTATTTATGATTATCTAATAAAAAAGGAAACCTTTTATACTTTTTATTTAAAAGCCGAATCAATTATTAGGACAAAAAAAGTTGCTTTTTTTCTCATACTTCTTGTTCTTTTAAATTGGATTTGGAATATTCACAAACAACTATGAATGCACAAACTTTTTTTGGGTATAAGCCAGCTGAAAGTGAACTTGAAAGAGCATCTAACAGCTATTTAATGTCGCTGGTGGCAGTTTTAGGAGGTTTACCATTGCCTATTATGAATTTACTTGCTTCAGTACTTTTTTATTTAGGAAATAAAAAAAGTACACCTTTTGTGAAATGGCATTGTACCCAAGCGCTATTTGCACAACTAAGTATGTTCTTTTTTAATACCGTTGGATTTTGGTGGACTATCTCAGTAATTTTTAAAGAAGCACACGCAACTAACTATTACATTGCTTATATGATTACGATAGTATTGTTCAATCTGTTCGAGTTTTTTGCAACACTTTATTTAGCAACTCAAACTAGAAAAGGAAATCATATTGAAATGTATTTTGTAGGTGATATTACTAATTTAACTTACCCTATTAAAAATGAAAGCACTATTTAAAGGTTTAAGCATTGTAGCACTTTTTTTTGCGGTTTGGTTATTATTAGCGCAAATTGATTTTGTTTCAATTTTTGGAATTAAAGAAGCAAAAACGGATACGGAGACTAGTATTGGTAATATTATTTGGGATGAAATTAAGGCAACCGAAGAAATTATTGTAAACGATACAATTACAAATACAATAGATAAACTAATAAAACCTCTTTGTACAGAGAACGGAATAGATAAAGATAGTTTAAAAATACATGTATTAAAAAATGATGAGGTTAATGCATTTGCTCTGCCTGGAAATCATTCGGTGGTTTAGACGGGATTAACTGAAGCTTCTAAAAATGAATCTGCATTAATTGGTGTTTTAGGACATGAGATTGCACATATTGAAAATAAACATGTAATGAAGAAACTTTCCAAGGAAATTGGTTTCTCAGTACTTTTATCATTAACAGGAGGAAGTGGAAGTGCCCAAGTAATAAAAGATATTTTTCATAATTTATCTTCTTCAGCTTATGATAGGTCATTAGAAAAAGAAGCTGATATGGCAAGTGTTGACTATATGCTAAATGCTGATGTAAATCCTACTCCTTTTGCAGACTTTTTATATGAAATGTCTTTTGACAATAACTCTTTGTCTAAAGCTTTGTCATGGGTAAGTTCTCATCCAGAGGCAGAAGAAAGGGCAAAATATGTTTTAGAATATATTAAAGGGAAAAAGAAAACATATAAATCTGTTTTGTCAGAAACAGAATGGAAAGCTTTTAAAAAAGTGAACAAAGATTTATAAAAAAGGGCTGAAAATATTTCAGCCCTTTTTTGTTTATTCTCCTTTTTCAGATAATTTTCTTTCTAGTTCTGCCTGAAATTCTTCCATAACAGGTTTTACAGTGCTTTCGGGTAAATCAGCAATTCTAATATACATTAATCCATCAACAGCATTATTGAACATTGGATCAACATTAAAGGCAATTACTCGAGCATTTTGTTTGATGTATTTTTTAATCAAAACCGGTAAGCGTAAATTTCCTGGCTCGATTTCATCAATTATTTTATCGAATTTATTTAAATCAGCTTCAGTTTCATTAAAGATGAAATCCTTGTCGGCATCTTTTAATTTTACTTTGAATTCTTTTTTAGGGTGAACGTATTGAGCTACATATGGATCGTAATAGTTCGATTTCATAAACTCAATCATCAAAGACTTAGAGAAGTCAGAAAACTGGTTGCTAATACTCACACCACCAATTAAGAATTTATGTTCTGGATAACGTAATGTTGTATGAACAATACCTTTCCATAATAGGAATAAAGGCATTGGTTTTTGTTGATAGTCTTTAACAATGAAGGCACGTCCCATTTCTATAGACTTGCTCATCATGTCATAAAGTTCTGGTTCAAATCTAAATAAGTCCTGAAGATAAAAACCATCAATACCATATTTTGCAAAAATCTGAGAACCTAACCCCATACGATAAGCTCCAGCAATCTGTTTAGTCTCATCGTCCCACAAAAACATATGGTCATAATATTGATCAAATTTATCAATATCAATCGACTCGTTGGTTCCTTCACCAACTTCTCTAAAAGTTACTTCTCTTAGACGGCCAATTTCATGTAAAATATTTGGAATTTCTTGAGCTTTAACTAAAAAGACTTCGTAGTTTTTGCTTTGTAAAAGGCGAGCATCCATTTGACGAAGCTTTTCAACTTCGGCAATCATTTTTTCCTGATTGGCTCCTCTTACAATTTCTTTTACGGGTTTCGGAATTTTTAAACTAGGTGTGTTTATTAACTTCGATTCCTTTTCGAAAGGATTTGCTAACATGTATGTTTTTTTGCGTAAAAACTCTGAATAAGCCTCAAGAGTTTCATACTCATTTTGCTCTGCAACAGAAATTGGTTTTCCAATTCTAACTTTAATAACACGATCTTTTTGTGTTAATAATTCTGATGGTAGTTTAGCAGTTCTTAAAGTGTCACCTAGTTTAGATAACATATAAAAAAACTTACTGTTTTTTGCATGGAAATAAATTGGAACAACAGGGACTTGTGCTTTTCTTATTACTTTAATAGCGCCTTCTTCCCATTCTTTGTCTACAACAAGTTTCCCATCTTTGTAAGTAGAAACTTCTCCAGCGGGAAACATTCCTAATGGTTTGCCATCACTTAAATGGCGGAAAGTTTCTTTTAAGCCTATTACACTCGATTTAGCATCCTTATGATTTTCAAAAGGATTAACTGGCATGATATAAGGCTTTAAAGGTTCTATTCTGTGTAAAAGGAAGTTCGCAATAATTTTGAAGTTAGGTTCTCTTTCCAACATCAATTTTAAAAGTAAAATACCATCAATACCACCAAGAGGGTGATTTGAAATGGTAATATAAGCACCATCTTTTGGCAATCTTTTTAAGTCTTCTTCTGGAATTTCAAACTTAATTTGAAACTCATCTAATATGGCATTCAAAAACTCAACATCCTTTAAATGTTTGTTTCTGTTATATATTTTATTAAGAGTAGAAATTTGAAGCACTTTCATCAGCAACCAGCCAGAAAAAGTTCCAAGAACTCCGTATTTATCTGTCTTTATTGCTTTTGCAACTTCTTTAGCGGTAACTAAACCCATTAATTTTTTGATTTTATGCGAAAAACAAAGATACAAAAATGAAGCAACTTCTTTAGTGGTTTTAAAAGTATTCCCTTTTTATTTTGGTTTAGAGTAAAATGGGTTGATTTTAAACAACTTACAACTTAATTAAAAATCTTGTTT
Organism: uncultured Flavobacterium sp.; assembly: GCA_946480635.1. Next base: position 2,339 of record CAMLKV010000027.1, on the reverse strand, counting down.
TTATTTGATTGTTTTTTCAATACTTTTGGAAAAACAAGTACCCAAATGAAGATTATTTCCTATAATGTAAACGGAATCCGTGCCGCTATAACCAAAGGATTTCTAGATTGGTTAAAAGCCGCAGATCCAGATGTAATTTGTCTACAGGAAATAAAGGCAACTCAAGACCAAATTCCTGCTATGGAAATTCAAATGGCAGGTTATCCGTATCAGTATTATTTTCCTGCTCAAAAAAAAGGATATAGTGGTGTGGCAATTTTGTCAAAAATTGAACCCAAACAAGTGGTTTTTGGCACTGGTATACCACATATGGATTTTGAGGGACGTAATCTTCGTGCCGATTTTGAAGATTTCTCAGTAATGAGTTTGTATTTACCTTCTGGAACTAATATTGACAGACTGGATCATAAGTTTAAATACATGGATGATTTTCAGGAATACATCAATAATCTAAAAAAAGAAGTACCAAATCTAATTATTGGCGGTGATTACAACATTTGTCACGAAGCCATTGATATTCATGACCCTATACGAAATGCGAAAGTATCGGGGTTCTTACCAGAAGAAAGAGCTTGGTTAGATGCATTTATGAAATCGGGATTTGTAGATAGTTTCCGTCATTTTAATAAAGAACCACATAATTACAGTTGGTGGTCTTATCGCGCCAATGCTAGAGAAAATAATAAAGGTTGGAGAATTGATTATAATTTAGTTTCGGAGCCTTTGAAAGATAGAATGAAAAGAGCCTTAATATTACCCGAAGCCAAACATTCAGACCATTGTCCAATTTTAGTAGAAATAGAATAAAATTTAGGAGCTTTTTCCCGCTTTTCGCTATATCTCCTGCTTAGCAGGAGGATGCCGCTGCAATCGGGGCTAGTTTTAACAAATAAAAATGAGTAAGATGATAAAAAAAATTTCAGCAGGATTATTAGTGTTGGCTTTAAGCACGTCTTGTGTTTCAAAGAAAATCTACACTGATTTAGAGAATAAATTTGCCGATTTAAAAAAGGAAAGAAATGCCTTGGCAGATGAAAACGAATTATTAAAATCAGGAAAAAGTCAATCTGATTTAGATAACGCAAACTTAAAATCGGAACTAGAAAAATTAAAAGGAGAGCGTGATAAATTAGCTGCTGATTATGCTGCTTCAAGTAATAATCTTAAAACGCTTCAAAATTCATACAACGCTTTAGAGAAGAACAGTGATGAGGCTTTAAAAGCAAATATGGATAAAAACCGTGAGTTGTTAGCTCAATTAGAAGCTAAGGAAAAAGCGTTGGCCGATGAAAAAGCGCGTCTTGATAAACTAGGAAGAGATTTTAAAGACAGATCTGATAGAGTGGCAGAATTAGAGAATTTAATCGCTGCAAAAGAAGCTTCGATGAAAAAACTTCGTGAAACTTTATCTAAATCATTAAAGGCTTTTGAAGGAAAAGGATTAGTTGTACACCAAAAAGACGGAAAAGTTTATGTGTCTATGGAGAACAAGTTACTTTTCGAATCTGGAAGTTGGACTGTTGGAGCTGAAGGGAAAAAAGCTGTTGATTTAGTAGGTAAGGTATTAGGAGATAATCCTGATATTGCTGTATTGATCGAAGGTCATACAGATAATGATAAAATCACAGGAACTTTAACAGGCGGTATAGAAAACAACTGGGATTTGTCAACAAAACGTGCAACGGCTATTGTAAACATTTTAGCGTCTAACGCTAAAGTAAATAAAGCAAATTTAACTGCAGCTGGACGTAGTGAATATTCGCCATTGGTTTCTAATGACAATGCTAACGGTAAAGCTAAAAATCGTCGTATCGAAATCATCCTTACGCCAAAATTAGATGAGTTAACAAAAGCGTTAAACGAAATCTAAAAAGTAAATAACAATTATAAAAGTCCGGAGTAATCTGGACTTTTTTATTAAATGAAACTCAGTAAATTTGCAAAGTCTAAAAATTACCTGATGAAAAATATAATTCTTCCCAATACCAATCTTGAAGTAAGTGAAATCTGTTTAGGAACGATGACTTTTGGTAATCAAAATTCAGAAGCCGAAGCACATGCTCAAATGGATTATGCCTTTGAAAGAGGCATAAACTTTTTTGACACTGCAGAGATGTATCCCATAGGAGGGAATGAACATATTTTTGGAAGTACAGAAAGATTTATTGGAACTTGGTTGGCTAAAAATAAGCACAAGCGTGATAAAATGGTTGTTGCTACAAAAATTGCTGGACCAAATCGCGGGATGAGTTATATTAGAAAGCCTTTAGATTTTTCAAAGAAAAGTATCCATGAGGCCGTGGAATTGAGTCTTAAGAATCTTCAAATTGATTCTATTG
>CAMLKV010000026.1 GCA_946480635.1 uncultured Flavobacterium sp. | reverse complement strand
ATTATTTCATGGAATCTCAGTCAGATAAAATTCAAGACGCTCTTGATGAGTTTGACGGAGAATATGATACCGAAGAATTACGCTTAATGCGAATTAAATTTATAAGCGAAGTAGCAAATTAAAAAAGGGAAGTTTAAAACTTCCCTTTTTTAATTTGCTACATAAACCTCACCACGATGAGGTTTTAAAGCATCTCTTACCTGAATCATATAACTATCATTTACAACCATCCAAGCGATAGCGTGCATGTCATTTATAACTTGAAAACCAGTAATGTTTAGTGGTAATTTTTCAATTTCTATATATTCTTTTAAATGAATTTCATGGTGTTCTGCAGTCTTTGTAGCAGCTGGGCCTCTAAAATCCCAGATTAGTTTTATTTGTCGTTCCATTACCATTCGGTATTAGTTTATTTACGATTATAAATTTATTCAGATATATTTGTGCTAAATTATAAAGTTTATGGCTGTTCGATACCTAATTTTTGTTTTATTTTTTCCACTTCTAGTTAACTCTCAAAGTAAAGCATACCAAATTGTCTATCAGAAAAAATCAAATGGTAAAGAAATAAATGATGATATAATTCAGGTTTATGCTCAGTCTAATTTTTCAAAAATATCGACTAAAAATATCGAAAGTAAAAACGCTAACTTTCCATTTGAAACCACAGAAGTAGTTTTTGGTGATAAAAAAATTATTCAATTTGCACAGTTAAACGAAAGAGAAAAAATTATTACTGTTGATAGTTTGTCGTTGCCAAAGCAGAATTTTGAGTTTTTAAATGAAACCAAAAAAATTCTTGGATATACTTGTAAGAAAGCTAAAACAATAATTAATTCTAATACGATTGAATTGTGGTATACAGAAGAATTAAAAGTTAAAGGAGCACCAACAGTTATTGGGGCTAATCTTGGACTTGTTCTGGAAATGACTAGGAATGGGAACTATTCATTGACCGCAACTGAAATTAGAAAAAAAGAAAACCAAATTTCTGAATACTCGCAATTAAAAAATAATCTTATATATGATGTCTTGTCATATAAAGATTTATTATGGAAGAGTCGATTCACCAATATATCGGTTTTTAAGGATGAAGTAATAAACTTTTCTTCGGAATCAAAATCCAATGATAGCATTTTTCGTTTTGCAAATGGATCGGTAATTCTTAAAAAAATAAAACTTCCAGAACTTAATTCATCTGTGTCGTTTATTGATTTAACGCAACAATCTAACGGTGACGCTTATGATAGAACAGGTTCAGTTTTTATTATTGATTCTAATAAAAACAAAAAGACTTTTATGGAAGCGCTACAAAAAGGCATAGCTAATGTTCCAGTTTATGAAAATGGTAATGGAAAAAAATATCAAGGTATTGTTGCGAACGAAAATTATGAACCTTTAACTGAACTGATGCGTTTTTTCACTCCTTTTGGAATACATAAATACAATCATATTCAACTAAAAGGGAAAGAGTGGGAAGATAAGTCTTTTTATAGACAGGAGGTAACAGATGTATTAAATGCATTTTCTGAAAAAGAAGTTTATATAGGTGTTTTCATTGGAAATTATGATAAAGGAGGGCACAAAATTTCATTAAACTTAAGTGTTCATTCAAATTTAGAGAGTAAATCAAAAGCCATTCAAAAACTTCTTCCTTTGTTTAATACAGCTAATGTATTGGAAATGGCTGGGCAAGAATATGGAACTCTATTTAACACAGATAAAGGTTTAGAAGTTTCTTTTTTTTTAGATAAAGAGATGAAAAATGCAAAGCTAAGATACATTACAACGGGTCATGGTGGATGGGAAAACGGAGATGAATATCTTCCCAAAAAGAATTCTATTTACTTAGACGAGCAATTAGTTTTTCATTTTACACCTTGGAGACAAGATTGTGGCTCATACAGGTTGTATAATCCTGCTTCTGGAAATTTTGTTAATGGTTTGTCATCTTCAGATTATAGTAGATCCAATTGGTGTCCTGGCACAGTAACAAATCCAATATATGTTGATTTAGGAGATTTAAAACCAGGAAATCATAAAATAAAAGTAATAATTCCTCAAGGAGCTGTCGAAGGAACAAGTTTCAGCTCATGGAATATTTCCGGAATATTGATTGGTGAATAACGAACTCTTTGAAGGTAAAAAATTGAATAAAATTGTTTTACTTTTGCAGTTTGATTTAAATAATGCCAAAAGAACTTCAAATACAGGTCACTCCAGAAATTGCAGCAAATGAAATGTTGCTTAAAGAACATATTGCTAAGCTAGTGCAAAATCCTTTAGCTGAAATTCAACATGTTTCAGTTTTGAAACGTTCTATCGATGCAAGACAAAAAAGCATTAAAATAAATGTTAAGGCTAATGTTTATTTTAAAGGTGAAGTTATTTCTGAAGAGCTTATTGAACTCCCAGATTATAAAAATGTTTCTAACGCTCAAGAAGTAATTGTTGTTGGTGCAGGACCAGCTGGTTTATTTGCGGCTTTACAATTAATTGAACTTGGCGTAAAACCTATAATAATTGAAAGAGGTAAAGATGTTCGAGGAAGAAGACGTGATTTAAAAGCAATTAATAGAGATCATATTGTTGATGAAGATTCTAATTATTGCTTTGGTGAAGGTGGAGCAGGAACATATTCGGATGGTAAGTTATATACAAGATCAAAGAAACGAGGTGATGTTGACCGAATTTTAAAGCTTCTTGTAGCTTTTGGTGCAACTCCTGAGATTTTAGTCGAAGCGCATCCGCATATCGGTACCAATAAATTACCTCAAATTATACAAGATATCCGTGATAAAATTATTGAGTTTGGAGGGAAAGTCTTGTTTGAAACTCGTGTGACAGATATCGTTGTAAAGTCAAACGAAGTTCAAGGTATTGTAACACAAAATGGAGATGTTATTGAAGCTAAAAAAATTATTTTGGCTACAGGACATTCAGCGCGTGATATATTTGAATTACTTGATAGAAAGAAAATCTTAATAGAAGCTAAACCATTTGCTTTAGGTGTTCGTGCTGAACATCCGCAAAGTTTGATTGACACTATTCAATATTCATGCGATTTTAGAAGCGAATATTTACCTCCGGCACCTTATTCGATAGTAAAGCAAGTTAATGGACGCGGAATGTATTCCTTTTGTATGTGTCCTGGAGGAGTTATTGCTCCTTGTGCAACAAGTCCAGGGGAAGTAGTTACAAATGGTTGGTCGCCTTCTAAACGTGATCAAGCTACTGCCAATTCAGGAATTGTAGTCGAATTAAAATTGGAAGATTTTAAACCGTTTGCAAAATTTGGACCTTTAGCTGGAATGGAATTTCAAAAAACAATTGAGCAAAAGGCATGGTACTTGGCAGGAGAAACTCAAAAAGTACCAGCGCAAAGAATGGTCGATTTTTCTCAAAGAAAAGTTTCGGCAGATATTCCTAAAACGTCTTATGTTCCAGGAACAACTTCAGTTGAGTTGGGACAAGTTTTTCCAGGTTTTTTAACCCAAATCATGCGTCAAGGATTTCAAGAGTTTGGTAAATCGATGAAAGGTTATTTTACTAATGATGCCATTTTGCATGCTCCAGAAAGTAGAACTTCTTCGCCAGTAAGAATTCCGCGTGATAATTTTACACTAGAACATTTGCAAATAAAGGGTTTATATCCTTGTGGTGAAGGTGCTGGTTACGCAGGCGGAATTATTTCAGCAGCTATTGACGGTGAAAAATGCGCTATTAAATGCGTTGAAACATTATAGTTTTTTAACTTTCTTCATCAGTAATATTTATTTCTTCTTTTAATATATTTTTAAGAAATAGTAGCCCTAAAATTCCAGCTATTAAAGAAGCTATAATGATGTGAAGTTTGGCATTGTTTATCACTTGTTCGTCTGTAAACGCTAATAGTGTTATAAAGATTGACATGGTAAAACCTATACCTCCTAAAATTCCGACACCTATTATTTTCGGCCAATTTAAATCTGAAGGGAGTTTAGAAAACTTTAATTTTACTGATAGGTAAGAAAATGTAAAAATACCTAATGGTTTTCCTATCACTAATCCAAAAATAATAGCATACGCATAAATAGGGAAAAGTGATTCAGAATTATTGAAGTTTAATGCAATGGCTGTGTTGGCTAAAGCAAAAATGGGTAAAATTACAAATGAAACTGGTTTGTGTAGGCAATGCTGAAGTTGATAAGAAATTGAATTTTCTTCACCATTTCCAAAAGGTATTGCAAAGGCTAATAAAACTCCTGTAATTGTTGCATGAACTCCAGAATTTAGCATAAAATACCACATGAATAAACCACCAATTAGATAAGGTAAAAGTTTGTAGATTTTCAATCTATTCATCAAAAGTAAAATTCCAAAAACACCTAATGAAAGCAACAAATAGGTTAAGTCAATTTGCTTTGAATAAAAAATAGCAATAATGAGTATTGCTCCTAAATCGTCAATGACTGCTAGTGCTGTTAAAAATATTTTTAACGATGTAGGAACTTTATTCCCTAAAAGTGAAAGAATACCTATTGCAAAAGCAATGTCTGTCGCCATAGGTATACCAATTCCGCTTTGGTAAGCAGTATCTTTTGTAAAAAGAAAATATAGTAAAGCAGGAACCATCATACCTCCAATAGCTGCAGAAATAGGGAGAAGTGCATTTTTTAAGTTTGACAATTCCCCTATGTATACTTCTCTTTCTAATTCAAGGCCAATAAGTAAAAAGAAAATAGTCATCAATCCATCATTTATGATGTGTTCTAATGAAAGACTTCCAATTTTTAAATGCCAAAAATGAATGTAAGTATTTCCTAAAAATGAGTTGGATAAAAGAATAGAAGCTAATGTGCAAATTAATAAGGTTACGCCTCCTGCTTTTTCACTTTCAAAGAATTCTGTAAACAATTTTGTGGCTCGCATGGAATAAGTTGTTGAGATAAATATTTAAATTTCTAAATTTACAATTATAATTGCAAATTCATGTCGGTATTAAAGAATAGAAATAAGAAAAAGAATGCTAATAGTCAAACTGGATTTGGAACTAATGCTTCAAATTACGGAGGTAGATTTATAAATAAAGACGGAAGTGCAAATGTAAAAAAAATTGGACTACCTGTTCTTGAAAGAATTAGTTGGTATCATACCATGCTCAATATTTCAGGAATCAAATTCATGTTTATAATTTTTGTTTTTTATTTATTAGTAAATTTTGTTTTTGCTAGCTTGTATTGTTTAATAGGTATTCAGTATTTAAATGGCATAAAACCAACTGGATTGATCGAAAATTTCGGTCAGGCATTCTTTTTTAGTGCTCAAACATTTACAACCGTTGGGTATGGTCATATAAGTCCTGTTGGTTTTTGGGCAAGTTTTGTTGCTTCAATAGAAGCTTTATTTGGATTACTAACTTTTGCAATCGCAACAGGTTTGTTTTATGGCCGATTTAGTAAACCAAAAGCACATATAATGTTTTCTGAATTTCAGGGAGGTAAAGCATTAATGTTTCGTATGACTCCTTATAAAAATACTAATTTGACAGAAGCAGAAGCTAAAGTTAATCTTGGAATGATTATAGAAGAAAATGGTGTAGAGATTAATAGGTTTTTTAGTTTGGATTTAGAATATGATAAAATCAATGCCTTGACTTTGAGCTGGACAATTGTGCATCCTATTACAGAGGATAGTCCTTTGTATGATTTCACAGAAGCTGATTTTAAAAAGAATAATGGGGAAGTAATAGTTTATGTAAAGGCTTTTGATGAAATGTTTAGTAATACAGTAGCAATAAGTTCTTCTTATATGTTTTCAGAAATTGTTTATGGTGCAAAATTTACTCAGATGTTTGATGATGAGGATGATACAATTACTGTATTGGATTTGAGTAAATTGAATACTTATAAAAAGGTAGATATTTAATTTATTTTAAGGCGTAATCTATTTGTACGTTTACTTTTTTAGCTACTTTACTACGTATTAAAATAGGTAAATCAATTCCAAAATCATCGGTATTTAAGTCAAAGTTTGAACTGAAAAATATAGTATTGTCTTTTTTTGAAATCTTTGCAATGATAGATATTTCTTTTGTTTTTCCGTGAATTTCCATGTTGCCATTTATGGTGAAATCTTGACTTTGCGATGTTAGTTTATCAATATTAAAATTGGTAATTTTTCCTTTAAAAATGCCCTTGGGATATTTGTCGCTTTCCATGTAGTTTTCATTGAAATGCTCTTCCATTAGGGCTAATTTGAACTTAAAACCTTTCATCATAAGTAATCCAACAATTTCACCAGTTTTAGCGTTTAAAACACAGCCCGAATTTTTGTTAGTAGCTTTAACTTCTTCAAACGAAGGAACCGAAGCTTCAAAAGTGGTTGTTCCAGTTTTTGTTAATACTTTTTCTTGACCAAAAGAATTGGTGTGAATTAAAGTTGCTAGTATTAAAATGATAAAAGATTTCATATTCCTGAATTTTAATTATTTACACTCAATAATTATTCCAAAAAGCCATCAGTTTGCCATTTTTTAATTATATCAATACTGCTTTGTGGAAGTCTTGTTCCTCCATTAGGCATCATACCTGGTGCTCCTTGTGGTCTTGAAATTCTATCTAAAAGTCCTCTGTTTACTATGGCATCTTGAACTTGTAATTTGGTTAGTAATGACATGGGAGCGCCATTAAGGGGAGGGTTATTATGGCAAGGGATACAGTTTGCATCGGTTATTGGTTTGATATCTTTGGTATAACTTACTCTTTCTGGGATAGAATTAGTTAAATCATTAGTGCTTTCGCTACTACAACTGTAGAGAATTGTTGAAAAAGTTGCTAAAATCAATTTGTATTTATTCATTTCTTTATTTTTAACTAACAATTAAAATTAATATTAAAAATTAACTAAATTTAATAAAAAATATTTAAATTTGATTGAATTTTCTTATTGATAATGAAACAAAGATTATATTTCTTCATTTGTTTTATGTCTTGCTGTGTGTTTTCGCAGAGAAGTTCTTTTGATATTGCTAGAAATGGTACTTTACAAGAATTGGAAGTATTAGTTACTAAGAATCCTAAGATTGTTAATTGTATCAATGAAGATGGAAATTCTATGCTAACCCTAGCGTGTTATAATGGGAATACCGAAGTTGCATTGTATCTCATGAAAAATGTTGATAACATCAACTACGCTAGTAAAATGGGAACGGCATTAATGGCGGCTGTTGTTAAAAATAAAATTGAATTAATAAAGTTGCTTTTACAAAATGGAGCAGATCCTAATATAACAGACGAAAACGGGGTTACTGCATTAATGTATGCAACGATGTTCAAAATGTATGAAATTTCAGAGCTTTTAATTAAACATAAGGCAGATCCTGAAATGAAAGATAAAAGAGGAAATTCGGCAATTGATTATGCAATTCTTGCTAACGATGATAAACTTATAGAAATACTTAAATCTAAGTGATATGAAAAAAATTACAATCTTTTTATTATTTATGTCCTTCGCCGTTTTTGGACAAACATACTCCACTGGAACAATGACTTTTTTTTCTGATTACAGTGGTAAAATTGATGTAACAAGTTCAACAGTCACTGTAACTTTAATTGGGCCAAGTACTAGTTGGTTGGGAATTGGTTTTGATGCAACGACAATGGACGATACAGGTAAAGATATTATCATTTTTAATGGTACCGCTATAACAGATAGAAGTTTTAATGGTATTGGTGTTACACCTCCTACGGATACGCAAAATTGGACGTTGTCATCAAATACAGTTAATTTAGGTGTTAGAACTGTAGTAATGACAAGAGCAAGAGTAGCCACTGAAGGAACTGATTTTACTTTCCCTTTTTCGGCGCAACCATTAAATATAATTTTTGCAAGAAGCATAGGAACTACTACTATTGGATATCATGGAGGTGGAAATTGCGGAACAATAGGTGCTAATCTTACTTTAGGAAATGGTGAGTTTGATAAAAACTCATTGAAAATTTACCCAAATCCTTCAAAAGATTTTTTAACTATTGATTTTCCTAATCTAGTGGAAAAAGGCGAAGTTAAAATTTATGATGCTCTGGGGAAAGTTGTAGTTAAAAAAGATGTAACACTTTTAGATAATAAAATTCAAACAAGCTACTTGAAGGCTGGAACGTATACTGTAGTTTTAAGAACAGAGTTCGGTAATGCTACTCAAACCTTGCTAATTGAATAGCTTATGAAATATATCATCACGGTATTAATCATTTTTACTCAAAGTGTTTTTGCGCAAGATGATTTATTATCTCAAATAGATTCCACTGCTACAAAAGCAGAAGTGTTGGCGGCCTTTAAAGCACAGAAAATAGTTAACTTAGAATCAACAAAACTTCTTGGAAAAAAAGAACTTTATTTTGTTGTGGCTCACAGGTTTGGATCTGTAAAAGGTGGTTTCGAAGAATTTTTTGGACTGGATAATGCCGTGACTCAAATTAAATTTATTTACGGTTTAAATTCTAAAATTTCGATTGGAGCTGGCAGGAGTGAACAAGCTTATGATTTTTCCTTGAAGTATTTAATTGCTCCTCAAAGGGAAAATGGTTTGCCTTTTACATTTGTTGGATTTAACAGTCTAGGTTTCAATAACCAAATGAAAGAATCTAATTATCCGAAAATGAAATTTTCTGATCGAATGATTTATGTAAATCAGTTGTTGATTTCCAGAAAGTTTAATGAAAAATTATCTTTAGAATTAGCTCCAACTTATTTTCATGAAAATTTTGTGGTTGACGATAATCAAAGTAATGGCCAATTTGCTTTAGGAATGGGAGGAAGATATAAGATATCGAAAAGAGTTTCGATAAATTTAGATTATGCTCCCCATTTAAATCGTTCCTCAACTTCTTTATACAAAAACCCATTATCGTTAGGTGTTGATATTGAAACTGGAGGGCATGTATTTCAAATGCATTTTACCAATTCGCAAGGCATTCACGAAGCTGGTTTTTTGGGAAACACAACTGGCGATTGGGGTAAGGGAGACATCTTTTTTGGGTTTAATCTTGTGAGGGTTTTTTAGACTAAATATCAATCTGCACATTGTAATTGTTCAATTCAGATAATGCTTCTTTCGATTTATAATCAAAGGTTTCTTCGTGATTTTGTTTGTCTTTCTTGATGGCAATCATTTTAATACAATTCCAAAAGCGTCTAATATCATCATCAGTAGATAAAATTAATCCAGGAACGGTAACATTATTACCAGTCTTATCTTTTGCAACCATTGTAAAATATGATGAATTACAATGTTTTATTTTGCCAGTTTGAATATTTTCTGCTTCTACTCTGATGCCAATGATCATAGAGGTTTTTCCAACATAATTTACAGATGCTCGCATGGTTACTAATTCGCCAACTTCAATTGGTGCCAAAAAATCGACGGTATCTACAGAAGCTGTAACACAGTAATGCCCCGAAAACTTTGAAGCACAAGCAAAAGCTATTTGATCCAGTAATGACAAAATATAGCCACCATGAATTTTACCACTAAAATTGGTGTGTGAAGGTAACATTAATTCTGATATTACCACTTTAGAAGATTTTACGCTCTTGAGTTTTTTTTCCATTTATTGAATAATTGGTGATTTTTCTTGTTTTACTTCTGTTACAAAATACGTAGAGTCTCCCCACCAAGGAAAAGTTTTTATACGTTCTATATAATGCACTTTTACAAATTTCCCTTGTGATGCATTAAGTGCATCTATTACTTTTTGGTCACTATCTAGAACAGAAAATCTAAACATTTGTACTCCAGCAATACCTTTAGAAATTTCACCTTCATAGGTTTTAAAAATATATCCTTTGTGGCTAAATTTTATAAGTTCACCAGTGCGTTCACCTTCACTGTAGGTAAAATAATACAGTACTGAGAAATAGCTTGTAATTCCTAGTAAAAATGTAATAATTGTGATGAAAATAAATTTACGTAACATAGTTTATTTAGATAAAGTGTTAGTTTCGTTTTCGGCTCTACTAATAATACTTTCTGGGAGTGATTTTTTAGCTTTAGCTCCCATTTTTTTAAGCTTTTCAACGCTTGTTATCAAGTTTCCTTTTCCTTCAACAAGTTTATTCATGGCATTTCCGTACTCGGATTTAGCTTCATCCATGCGTTTACCAATTTTAATTAAATCGGAAACAAATCCTTCAAACTTATCATACAAAGCACCTGCCTGTCTTGCAATTTCATAAGCGTTTTCCTGTTGCTTTTGGTTTGTCCACATACTATCGATAGTGCGTAAAGTAGCTAACAAAGTAGAAGGTGTTACAATTACTATGTTTTTTTCAAATGCCTTGTTATATAATGTTGCATCTTCGTTAAGCGCTAAAGCAAAAGCAGGTTCAATTGGAACAAAAAGTAAAACGAAATCTGGACTTTCAATTTTATATAAATCCTGGTAGTTTTTCTCACCTAATTGATCAACGTGACGTTTTAACGAAATAACATGTTCTTTTAGATATTGTTCTCTCAGGTTGTCATCTTCTTCGTTAACATAGCGTTCGTAAGCGGTAAGTGTAACTTTAGAATCAACAATCATTTTTTTACCATCAGGAAGATTAATAACAACATCGGGTTGTACACGATTACCTTCTTCTGTAGTAAAACTTTGTTGTACTTCGTACTCGCGTCCTTTTTCTAATCCTGATTTTTCTAACACACGTTCCAAGACCAATTCGCCCCAGTTTCCTTGCATTTTACTATCACCTTTCAATGCTTTGGTCAAATTGAGAGTTTCTTTGCTCATTTGAGCATTCATTTCTTTTAATCCTAAAATTTGCTGGCGTAAAGCGGCATGGTAATCAATACTTTCTTTATGAGTATCTTCTACTTTTTTCTCAAAAAGTTGAATTTTATCTTGCAATGGTGAAAGAATGGTTTTAAGATTTTCTTTATTCTGCTCTGTGAATTTTGTGGTTTTTTCTTCCAATATTTTATTGGCCAAATTTTCAAATTCTTTGGTAAATTTTTCCTGAAGTTGTTCTACTTCTTGTTTTTGTTCTCTATTACGTTCTAATAGATTATCAAAATCAACTTCTTTTTTCGATAATTGAATAGCCAAAGCGTCTTTTTCGGTGCGAATAGTTTCTTTTTCAGTTGTGTTTTGACGTAATTGATTTTCCCACTGTGTTCTTTCAGTTTGGAACTGTTGTTTTAACTGCTCAATTTGAGCAAGTAATCCGTTGATTTTTTCTTCTAATGATGCTTTTTCCGACTTAGAATTTGCCGAGAAAAGTGCTTTCCCAATAAAAATTCCGATAGCTAGGGCAATGACAAATGAGGCAAGTATGAGGATGGTATCCGACATCGATTTTTGATTTTGTCATGTAAAAGTAAACAATAAAATGAATTGATAAAAGAACTCTGATTTTGGGATTATATAAAATTGTCTAAATTGCGTAAATAAAATCTTACTATGAAACTAAATGCCCAATGGAAGTATCTTATTCTTTTTTTGTTTGTTATTCTTAAATTTTGGTTACAGTATAATTTAATTATTTCTGAGTATAGTCTGCATCGTGATGAGTTTTTGCATTTGGATCAGGGACAGCATTTAGATTGGGGATATGTTTCGGTGCCGCCACTTACAGCCTGGATTTCATATGTGATTTATCTTTTAGGGAATTCGGTGTTTTGGATAAAGTTTTTCCCAGCTTTATTTGGCGCCTTGACAATGGTAGTAGTTTGGAAAACCATCGAAGCTCTAAAAGGGAATATTTTTGCATTGGTTTTAGGAGCTGTTTCGGTTTTGTTTTCGGTTATTCTTCGAATGAATATTTTATATCAGCCTAATAGTTTGGATATTTTATTATGGACATACTTTTACTACACGGTTGTTCAGTATATCAAATCCGAAAATAATAAATGGTTGTACGTTGCCGGAATTACTTTCGCCTTTGGTTTTTTAAACAAGTACAATATTGCTTTTTTGATTTTAGGATTACTTCCAGCAATTTTACTAACATCTCACCGAAAAATATTTGCAAATAAACATTTGTATTTCGCTTTAATTCCAGCGTTGATTCTGGTGTTGCCTAATTTAATTTGGCAATTCCAAAATGATTTTCCAGTTGTAGGGCACATGAAAGAACTTCAAGAAACACAACTTGAAAATATTGATATAGATGATTTCATAAAA
>CAMLKV010000025.1 GCA_946480635.1 uncultured Flavobacterium sp. | reverse complement strand
TATTTCTGTTATCAAGATTCATTGCTTTTCCTTTATCGAAATTATTTAAACTTCAAAAAGGAATTACTTATGAAGATGCTTCTAAAATTATTGGAAATCATTTTTCTGCTGTAAATGATAAGTTGGTTAATTTTTTACAATTGGCTAATGATAAAAATGAATCTGAGTTGCTTCTTGCCTCTATTGAACAAAAAGCAAATTCTTTGCAACCTATTCCATTCACCAATGCTGTAGATTTTAATAAGAACAAGAAGTATATTCCGTTAGCAGCTATTCCGTTACTTTTTATATTGTTTCTTACAATTTCTGGAAGAAAAGAATTCATTACAGAAAGTATGAGTAGAGTTGTTAATTTCAAACAGCAATATATTCCGCCAGCTCCTTTTAGTTTTGTGCTAACAAACAATTTGGTTACAGAACAAAATAAAGATTTTGTTTTAAAAGTAAAAACTGTTGGTAAAGTCGTTCCTGAAAAAGCGCTTATTTATATTAATGATGAAAGCTATTTTATGGAAAGTATCAAACCTGGAGAATTTCAGTACCTATTTGAAAAGCCAGTTTCCAATATTGACTTTCATATCGTAGCGAATGAAGTTTCTTCTTCAGATTATATTTTGAATGTAACTACAGTTCCTGCAATTGTAAACTTTGAAATGAAACTTAATTTTCCAGCTTATTTGAACAAAAAGTCTGAAGTAATTAAGGGTACTGGTAATGCTATTATTCCCGAAGGTACTCAAGTTTCTTGGATTATGAATACGGTTGCTACTGATAAAGTTAATCTTATTGAGAAGAATAAGGTGTTTTCTTTTTCTCAGAATGAAAAAGCTTTTAGTTTATCTAAAAATTTCTATGAAAATACAGATTATCAAATAGTTACTTCTAATAGTAAGGTAAAAGATTATGAAAAATTATCATATTCTATCAATGTTGTTAAAGATCAATACCCAACTATAAAAGTTGATGTTGCTCCCGACACTTTAAAACTTGGTAAAAACTATATGCTAGGTCAGTTATCTGATGATTATGGACTTTCAAAACTCCAAGTTGTTTATTATCCAAAGAATAATCCTAATAAAACACATCGTGGAACGATAAGAGTTAAGAAAGATGTGTATGACCAATTCGTTTTTGCTTTCCCAAGTAATTTACCTATTGAAGAAGGTATTGCTTATGAGTATTATTTTGAAGTATATGACAACGATGCTATTCATCATTTCAAAAGTGTAAAATCTTCTATTTTTTCACACAGAGAAGATACTGAATCTGAAAAGCAAGAACAGTTTTTAGAGAACCAAAACCAAAGCATTCAAGGTTTGGAAAAATCTTTAAAGAGTCAAGACAAGCAACTAAATGAATTAGAAAAACTTCAACAAAATAATAAGGAGAAAAAGAATCTTGATTATAAAGATCAGCAAAAGATGAATGATTTCCTACAGCGTCAAAAGCAACAAGAAGAAATGTTCAAAGAGTTCTCTGAGAAAATGAAAGAGAATCTAGAGAAATTTAATCCTAATGAAAAGGATCCTGATAAAGAATTATTAAAAGAAAGACTAGAAAAAGTTGAAAAGGAATCTGAAAAAAATCAAAAACTTTTAGATGAATTAAAAGAATTGAATAATAAACTTGAGCAAGAAGAATTATTTGATCGTATAGAAAAGTTTCAGCAAAAAAGTAAAAATCAAACAAAAAGCTTAGAACAATTGGTTGAGCTTACCAAGCGTTATTATGTAGAAAAGAAAGCTGAACAAATTGCAGACAAATTAGAAAAGTTAGCTGAGAAGCAAGAGAAGCTATCTGATAGTAAAGAGAATTCTACAGAGAAACAAAATGAAATTAATAAAGAATTTGAAGATCTAAAGAAACAACTTGACGCTCTTGACAAAGAAAATAAAGAGTTAAAGAAACCTATGGATATTCCAAATGATAAGGAAAAGCATGAAAGTATTGATAGGGATTTAAAAAACGCTTCGGATCAATTACAGAAAAACTCTCCTTCATCAGCATCTCCCAAACAAAAAAGTGCTGCAAAAAAAATGCAACAAATGGGTCAGTCTATGCAAATCGAAATGCAAGGAGGAGAACAAGAACAATTGCAGGAAGATGTTAAAATGCTTCGTCAGATTCTAGATAATTTAGTCGAGGTTTCTTTTTCTCAGGAAAACTTAATAAAAAGTGTGAAGGATGCTAACGGTAGTAATGCCTCTTTTGCAAAAAACTTAAAACGTCAGCAAGATTTAAAAAATCAATTTAGATATGTAGATGATAGTTTATTTGCTTTGTCGCTACGTAATCCAAAAATTGGTGATAAAGTTATTAATGAAGTTGGTAATATTCATTACAACATGGATAAAAGCATCACTTCTTTTACCGAAAATCAGATAGGAAGAGGAACAGCAAGCCAACAATTTGCTTTAACAGGGACCAACACTTTAGCTAATTTATTAGCTGATATTTTAAATGGCATGCAAATGCAAATGTCTGGTCAAGGACAAGGCTCTCCTAAACCTGGCAAAGGTCAAGGTAGTGGGATGCAACTGCCAGATATTATTAAAAAGCAACAAGGACTTGGTGAGAAAATGCAACAAGGAAATAAAGAAGGTGGAGATATGCAAGGTGAAAAACCAGGACAGAAATCTGGTCAAAAGCCAGGTCAATCCCCTGGGGAAGGATCACAAGGTGGACAAAATGGAAATAAATCTGGTCAATCTCAAAGTGGCGAAGGTTCAAATAATGATGGTGAAGGTAATGCTAAAGAAGTTTTAGATATATTAAAAGAACAACGTCAGCTTCGTGAAAGTTTAGAAAACGAATTAAAAAAACATGGTTTAAGTGGTGCTGGACAAGATGCTTTAAATAAGATGAAACAAATCGAAAAGCAATTGATCAATAAAGGGTTTACCCAAGATGTAATTCAAAAAGCTTTGAACTTAAAATATGATTTATTAAAACTTGAAGAAGCTGTTCAAAAACAAAATCAAGATGAAAAAAGAGAAGGGATAACAAATAAAAAGGAATTTCAAAATACTGCTCCTGCCCTACCTCAAAAGCTTCAAGAATATTTAAATAGTATTGAAATATTAAACAGACAAACACTACCTTTGCGCTCGCAATTTAATAAACGCGTTCAAGATTATTTTAAAGAGAATGATTAGTTATAATTACGAAACAGAATTTTTAATTTCAAACGAAGAAGATTACACTTCTTGGATTGAAAATGTTATTGAATCTGAAGGGAAAGATTTAGGAGAACTGTCTTATATATTTTGTGATGATGAATATTTACTTGAAATCAACCAACAATATTTAGACCATGATACCTTAACTGACATTATCAGTTTTGATTATACAGAAGGCAATGTTGTTTCAGGTGATATATTTATTTCTGTTGAACGTGTTCAGGATAACGCAAATGATTTTAATGTTTCTTTTGAAGATGAATTAAAAAGAGTAATTATTCACGGCGTATTACACTATTGTGGATATAAAGATAAATCTGAATCTGATGAATTGTTAATGCGTTCTAAAGAGGAAGAAAAAATCAAAATGTTTCACGTGAAACATTCTTAAACAACTTTAATTTATTTTCTGTTCCACGTGGAACAGAAAATAAATTTTATAAATAAAGTATTAATTAATTTGTTTCACGTGAAACAAATTAATTGTAAAATCCCGAAAGGAAATTATGTTTTTAGAGAAGTATGATGTAATTGTGGTTGGTGCTGGTCACGCAGGTTGTGAGGCAGCAGCGTCTGCTGCAAATTTAGGATGTAAGACTTTGTTGATCACGATGAGTTTGCAAAACATAGCTCAAATGTCGTGTAACCCTGCGATGGGCGGAATTGCAAAAGGGCAAATCGTTCGTGAAATTGATGCGCTTGGTGGTTATTCTGGAATTGTTTCAGACAAAACTGCAATACAATTCAAAATGCTTAACCAATCAAAAGGTCCTGCTATGTGGTCACCACGTTGTCAGAGTGATCGTATGCGCTTTTCAGAAGAATGGCGTTTAATGTTGGAGCAAACACCAAATCTTGATTTTTATCAAGAGATGGTAACAGGTATATTGACTGAAGGAGATAAAGTAGTTGGTGTTAAAACGGCTATAGGTCTTTCTATTTATGCTAAAACAATTGTGCTTACCAATGGTACTTTTTTGAATGGATTAATTCATATTGGAGACAAACAATTTGGAGGTGGTCGTGCGGGTGAAAGTGCATCATATGGAATTACTGAAGACTTAGTTCGTTTAGGATTTCAATCAGGAAGAATGAAAACAGGAACTCCTCCTCGTGTTGATGGTCGCTCGTTAGATTATTCTAAAATGCGTGTTGAACCAGGAGATGTTAATCCAGCTAAATTTTCTTATTCAGATGTTACAAAACCATTAACGGTTCAACGTGATTGTCATATGACGTATACCTCTCCTCTTGTGCATGATTTATTGCGTGAGGGATTTGATCGTTCTCCTATGTTTAATGGAAGAATAAAATCGTTAGGCCCTCGTTACTGTCCATCTATTGAAGATAAAATTAATCGCTTTGCCGATAAAGATCGTCATCAGCTTTTTGTTGAGCCTGAAGGATGGAATACGGTTGAAGTATATGTGAATGGATTTTCAACTTCTTTACCAGAAGATGTTCAGTTCAAAGCATTGCGTTCTGTTGAAGGTTTTGAAAATGTAAAATTCTTCAGAGCTGGTTATGCAATCGAATATGATTACTTCCCTCCTACACAATTAAAACATACATTAGAAACCAAGTTAATTTCTGGATTGTATTTTGCAGGACAAATTAATGGAACTACGGGATATGAAGAAGCGGCTTCTCAAGGATTAATGGCAGGAATTAATGCTGCATTAAAAGCACAAGAAAGAGATGAGTTTACATTAAAACGTGATGAAGCATATATAGGAGTTCTTATTGACGATTTAATTACGAAAGGAACAGAAGAACCTTATCGTATGTTTACCTCTCGCGCTGAATATAGAACTTTACTTCGTCAGGATAATGCAGATTATCGTTTAACACCAATGTCTAATAAAATTGGTTTAGCTTCAGATGAAAGAATGCGACGCATGGAGTATAAGTTTAATGAAGCTGAAAAAATGGTTGAGTTCTTTAAAGAAACTTCGGTTTCTGTTGGAGAAGCCAATCCTGTTTTAGAAGCAAATGATAGTACTCCTATATCGCAAGGAGATAAAATGTTTAAAATTTTCTCTCGTCCACAAATTGGTATGGAAGATATGTTGAAATTTGAAAAAGTGCAAGATTATGTTTCTTTGACTAATTTAGACAATGAAGTTTTAGAGCAAGCCGAAATTCAAGTTAAATATTCAGGTTATATCGAAAAGGAAAGAACTAATGCTGAAAAACTTCACCGCTTAGAAAACATTCGCATTCCTGATAATTTTGATTACGACCAATTAAAGTCTCTTTCTTATGAGGCTAGAGAAAAACTTAAAAAAATTCGTCCTGTAACTATATCTCAAGCATCACGTATCAGTGGAGTTTCTCCAAATGATATTTCAGTGATGTTGGTGTATATGGGAAGATAGTATTTAGATTTTGTTTCACGTGGAACGAGAATGGAAATAACTACAGTTATAAAATCATATCAAAAACAATACTTAGATCCTATTCAACTAAATGTTGGGGATATTGTTGTTTTAGGTAAAGAAGAAACTGAAGAAAAATGGAAAGGTTGGATTTGGGCTGAGACCAAAAATAATTCTGGTTGGATTCCAATACAAATAGTTTCCTTTTCGGAAGATAAAAAAACAGGTGTAATTTTAGAATATTATTCCGCTTCAGAACTAAGCATTGATTTAGGTGATAAACTTCAAGTTTTAAAATCCTTAAATGGATGGTTGTGGGTGAAGAATTTAGAAACAAAAGAAGAAGGTTGGATTCCTTTAGAATGTATTAAAATTAATTAAATAAACAGAAGAAATTAAAATGAATTTCTCAACAGATAACGTTTACATCAAAGTACAAGATCATTCAGTTTCAAATGAGAATTTTGAATTGCTTTTAGATTCTGACTTGCAATTATTAAAAACACATCCGCAACCTGCGATAGAAAATTTAGGGTCGTATTATGAAAGTGAAGATTATATATCACACACAGATGCGAAGCGTTCTTTATTTGAAAAAATATACCATATCGTTAAATCCTACTCTTTGAAAAAGAAAGTGGGATTAATTAATTCTTACCATAAGGAAAAAGGAAATTTATTAGATATTGGGGCTGGTACAGGAGATTTTTTAGTCACTGCAAAAGTAGCTGGATGGCAAACAACAGGTATAGAACCTAACGAAAATGCTAAAAATTTAGCTATTTCTAAAGGAATTTCTTTTGAAAATTATATTGAAAGCATTGAAAATCAACAATTTGATGTAATTACAATGTGGCATGTTATGGAACATGTACCAGATGTTGAGTATCAAATCAAACAATTAAAAAGACTATTGAAACCAAATGGTACTTTGATTATTGCTGTTCCCAACTATAAGTCATTCGATGCTCAACATTATGGAAAATTTTGGGCGGCATACGATGTGCCGAGACACCTTTGGCATTTTTCAAAAATCAGTATTGAAAAATTGGTTTCACGTGAAAACATGAAATTGGAAAAAATCCTTCCAATGATTTTTGACAGTTTTTATGTTTCTCTCCTATCTGAAAAATATAAAACTGGAAAAATGAATTTCTTTAGTGCTTTTTGGATTGGATTACAATCAAATTTAAAAGCAAATACAAGTAAAGAATACTCATCGCACATTTATGTTATTAAAAACAAGTAAAAGATATTTTTAAGCCATTTAAAGAAAGTTTAGGGTGTTTCATATCGAAACACCTTTCTTGTTTTTAAAAACGGCTAAAAATCGATTTATTTAAGCGCTTTTTAATTTGTTTTTGCTATCGTTTTGTGATAAACCATTGTTTTTTATTATACTTTGTTTTTTCACTGTAAAACCTATTTTTTAATCATTTTAGATGAAATTTTTAATTTTTTAAAATTGGTCAAAAAAATGTGCTTTGTAATCTTTTTGACTAAACAGATAGATTAAAATAAAAACTCTATTTTTACCAAAATTTAAAAAATTAATAAACAAATAAAATGAAGAAGATTGTAGTAATGGTTGCTGTGATAGTTTCAGTAGTTGCGTGTAACAAAACTCCAGACGCGAAGGAATTTAAAACGGCTTATATTGACACTCAAAAATTAATGGAAGATTATACTGAAGCTAAAGAATTAGACGAAAAGTATAAAACAAAGGGTGAAGTTATGGGGCGTGAGCTTGAAGTTGCCGCAAAAAAACTTAAAATTGAAATGGATGGTTTCCAGAAAAATGCAATGGCTAAAGGACAAATGTGGGCGCAACAAAAAGGAGCCGAATTACAACAAAGAGAACAACAGTTAGGATACGCTCAACAAGCTATGCTTCAACAACTACAACAAGAAAGTGGTAAAGAATTAGACACGATTGTTAAGCAAGTAAAAGTTTTTATCAAAGATTACGGTAAGCAAAAAGGTTACGATTATATCTATGGTACTGGCGATGCTGCAACAGTTTTATACGCAAAAGACAGCTATGATATTACTGAAGAAATTACTAAAGCTTTAAACGAAAAGTACGAAAGTAAAGCTAAAAAATCTGATGCTAAAGAAGAAACCAAGAAAGAAGATAAAAAGTAATTCATTGATTATTAATAAAAAAAGCGCTCTTTTTGAGCGCTTTTTTTATTGAGTGAACTCATATTATTCTAGCAAAAATAACCCAAAAGCAGCAACAATAAAATAAATTGCTATGGTTCTAGCTCCATCGTAATCTTTAGCTACACGTTGACCAAAAAGTAGCATTATTAATGTTATACATGAAACAATTGCGCCATATTTTGCAAATGTACTTCCATTGTTAACAATTAATTCAATCATTCCTACAATGCAGAGTAAACCAGCAATTAATTCTAAAATTAAAATGATTTTTAAAGAAAAATCAACTTTTCCATCAAAAAAAGTGCCTTTAAAATGCTCTTTTAGCCAACTTAAATTGCCTTGATAATCAGTGAATTTGTCATAGCCAGATTGTAAAAAGGTTATCGCTAAAAATAGTAGAACTAAAAGTGAAGATAGATTGTGCATAAGTTTTAGTTTTTATGAATTAAACGGGTTAGTTTTATAGATAAATCGGTTAAAATAATTTTAGCATTTCCATTACGTTCAATATGATAAACAGCATCGTTAAGCTCTTTATATATGTCAATAATGTTATTTCCTGTAATAAAAGGTGAAAATTTTTTAATATCAAACCCTTGAATTCCAGATTCGTAATATACTAAAGGTTCGGCTTGATAATTATACAATAAAGCCTGGCGAAACATATCAATACAAAAGTGTAAAAATTTCTTCTGGGTTTCGCGACCTAATTTAGCAATTTCTTCGCTCCAGTTAATTAGATCTTGGATAGCGGCAGCATTTCCTTTGGCTCTAAAGGCAGCGCGAACCCACGTTACAAACCATTCCTCAAAAGGAGCATCTTCGTTTACTTTTTGACACAATTGCAATGCTTTGTTGTAATTACCTTGTGATTTGTGGGCAATTGTCATAGCTTCCTTCTCTCCTATTCCTTCAAATTCAATCAACTGTTTTGTAATTGCTGATTCACTCAATTTAGGAAAGTTAATTACCTGACAACGAGAACGAATAGTTTGAAGGATATCCTCTTCATTTTCGGATATTAATATAAAAAGAGTTTTGTCAGTAGGTTCTTCTAAAAGCTTCAATAATTTGTTTGAGGCTGCAATATTCATCTTATCTGCCATCCAAATAATCATAATCTTGTAACCTCCTTCATAAGATTTTAGAGATAAAGACTTTAAAATTTCAGATGCATCTTCTACCCTAATCTCTCCTTGTTTATTCCCTACTCCAAGTTTATCATACCAATCAAATAAGCTCCCATATGGTTTTTCTGTTAAAAACTCTCTCCAATGAGAAAGAAAATCTAAACTTTTTGGTTTAGATTTTACATCTTCTGTAGTTACTGTTGGATAGATGAAATGTAAATCAGGATGTGAAAAATTTTCAAATTTTAGGTTGCATGAATCATTTTCGGATATATTTTCTAAACCAATATTTTGACACAAAATATATTGTGAATAGGCAATAGCAATTTGTAAAACACCACTTCCTTCAGGGCCTACAAATAGCTGAGCATGAGGAATTCTGCCATTTCTGGCACTTGTTAATAAGTGATTTTTTATATGTTCGTGACCAATAATATTTTTAAACAGCATTTGAATCAGTCTTTGATTTTGTAAATGTAGATAAGAAATTAAAATCTAGTGTTTATGTTGGTAAAAAATAATAATTTAAAATTTTATTAAAGATTTTTTTAAAATAAAAAGTTCTCAAAATTAGATAGTTATAAAAAAAACATATACTTTTGCGCCCGATTAAATAAAAAAAATATCGACGAAATGCATGTTTTTGGTTTTTTTTGCATATTTTTAACAATAGAAAAAATTTTGGCACGCTTTTGGTTATATAGTTTAAAAAATAAATGCATTGTTTTTTATAAACCATTTAAATGAGATAAACAAGTAGATTGTGTTTTTTTTATAAAAAAGTTGTTAAAAACTTGTTTATTCAATTTAAAGGCCTATTTTTGAACTATTAGAAATAACTAATTAAAATTACAACCACATGAAGAAAATTATCTTTTTTGGACTATTTATGCTTTTTGCAATTGGAAATGTTAATGCTCAAGCTAAAGGAAAACCTAAAAGTATCATTAGTACTGGGGCTGGTATTAAAAAATTCCACGAAAAAAGTGAACTTGAAACCATGCAAAAAGGACAACTTCTTGATTTATACATTGAGCGTATTAATACTCTAGTAAATTACCTTCCTTACATTGCACTAACAACTAAACCAGGTGTTACAATGCAAGATGTAGGTATACCAGAAAGTGCTGATAATAACAAATATCTTGAAGCCCAAAAGGAAAATACTGCAAACTTTTTAAATACAACTGTAGCTTTTCAAAGACAAATGACTCCTTATGCAGATAAAGGAAACTTAGTTACTTCTATCTTGTATTATGAATCAATGCTTAGAGAGCTAAATCAGTTGAACGAACAATAAAAATTATAATTATTTGAGTAAATTAGTACTAACACTCTAACCCAAATCCCCATGAGAAAAGTATTCAACATCACAGTAATGGCTATGCTAGTGACTGCTTCAGTTACAGCACAACAAGAGAAGGGAATAATTGGTTCTAGTAACTGGTTAAACAATTGGACTGAATTTAAACCACAAAATACTGAATACAACGAAACGAATCAGATTTTGTACGGTAAGATTACTACAAATACAACTTTGTTAAAAAAGAATACCTACCTTTTACAGGGGCCTGTATATGTTACAAATAATGCTGTCTTAACGATTGAACCAGGAACTGTTATCAAGGGAGACTACGAAACAAATGGTGCATTAGTTATCACGAAAGGTGCTCAAATTATCGCAAACGGAACAGAAACTGATCCTATTGTCTTTACATCAAACAGACCACAAAGAAAACCCGGAGATTGGGGAGGAGTTGTTATTCTAGGCGATGCTCCAATTAATAAATTTGGGGGTACTTCTTCTATAGCTTTCGAATTAGACCCTTCTCAAACTATTTATGGAGGTACTAATCCAATGGCAAATTCAGGAATCATGAGATTCTTAAGAATTGAATTTGCTGGAAAGAAAATAAAAGGATACAAAGACTATAACGCACTTTCATTAGCTGGTGTTGGTAACAAAACGGTTATTGAAAACGTAATGTGTAGCTTCCCACAGGGAAACGCAGTAGAGGTCTTAGGTGGGGATATGTCTGTTAAAAACATGGTTTCTTTGAGATCAACAGGTGATGATTTTAAATTTACTCAAGGAGCTCAGGTTAGAATGGATAATTCTTTAGCTGTAAGACATTCATATTATTCAGGAGCAACTCGTTCAAGATGTTTAAATGTAACTTCTTATGATAAAAAAGAAGAAGCAGACTTTTCAAAAGGTTTAACAAATGTTGTAGCTACAAACTGTACATTGGTTAACACAACTGATAATTTAGCTCAAGATTTAGCAAGTGGATTAGTTAAAGAGTCGGTTTTTATCGCTGATAATGCTTCGCTAGCATTAAAAAGAAGTGTTATATCAGGATTCAGCCCTGCAGTTATTCTTGATGATGAAATTAAATTAGACAATACTAATTTAAAAAGAATCAAGTTAGAGCAAATGTATTTCAATAACTGTAAAGGAAATATTTTTGTTGAAAACTCTAGTAACAACGAAGATTTAGAAGATTACTATGGAAATCCACAATTTTCTAATCTTTATGAGCATACTCCTAATCAGGAAATGTTTATTGATATTAAAGCAAAAACCCCAGATTTTAGAGTTAAAATCGGTAAAATTACTGCTTCAAAATAATTTGATAAGACAAATTAAATCCATTAAGAGAAAATCTTTTAATGGATTTCTTTGTTTTTATACAATAAGTTGCAGAAAATTGAGTTTACCTATGTTGATAACCTAAAATTAGGGTTTATGGAAAGAAAAATACTATCTAGATTACAGTTTGCTTTTGTCTTTGTTTTGATATTAGTTCAAGGCAAAGTTTTTGCACAAATAGGAGCTCCTAGTTTTGTGTTTACGCAAATGTGTGCAGAACCACCACCCTATCCGGCTAATTTTAATGATTTTACAATCAATTTTACATTTTCAAGCCCTGGAACTTATGTACTAGAAATGTCAGATGCAAATGGATCTTTTTTAACAACACCTTTGCCGGCTTTAACAATAATATCTTCACAAACAGCAACCAGTCCTGGTAGTTTCAATTTTAGATTGCCTAGTAATTTAGTTGGAAGTGATAAATATAAATTTAGAATTAAAAACACTGCAACAAGTCCTGCTACTGCGGGTCCTTCAAGTGGTGCTGTTCCAAATCCTGATCCAAACCTACCCGGAAGAACAGGTATTTCAGCTTATTATAAAGCGTTTATCGATGACTTTTCAATAAATAATGGTGCTTCTACACTATATCTTTGTGGATCAGGAAGCATAAACCTGATAGTAGACCCTACAACACCTGGAAACCCATCACCTCTAGATATTACTCCAGCATTAAAATATAGATGGTATAAAGATGATATTGTAGTTGCAGGGCAAACTGG
>CAMLKV010000024.1 GCA_946480635.1 uncultured Flavobacterium sp. | reverse complement strand
TGCATTTCGATGGTTACTTCACCATCACCTTTACAGGTTTCGCAACGACCACCAGCTACATTAAAACTGAAACGTCCTGGTTTGTAACCACGAATTTGTGCTTCGGCAGTTTGTGTAAATAGACTACGTATTTCCGAAAACACTTCGGTATAGGTTGCAGGATTCGAACGCGGTGTACGCCCAATTGGACTTTGATCAATATCAATTACTTTATCGATATGTTCTAAACCTTCAATTTTTTTATAAGGCTGTGGTTTTTTAACCGCATTAAAGAAATGTTGGTTTAAAATAGGGTACAGGGTTTCGTTAATTAAAGTCGATTTCCCTGAACCCGAAACTCCTGTCACACAGATTAGTTTCCCTAATGGAAATTCGGCAGAAACATTCTTCAGATTATTTCCTGTTGCGCCCGATATTTTTATGGTTTTTCCGTTTCCTTCACGACGCTTTTTAGGAATTTCAATTTTCATTTTTCCACTCATAAACTGAGCAGTAATGGTATTTTCTTGAAGTAAAGCTTTGGGCGTTCCTTGACTGATTATTTGTCCGCCGTATTTCCCTGCTTTTGGTCCAATATCAATAACATGATCGGCACGTTCAATCATATCTTTGTCATGTTCAACCACTAAAACAGAGTTTCCAATATCACGTAATTGTTCCAAAGATTTAATCAATCGTTCATTGTCGCGTTGATGCAAACCAATGCTTGGCTCATCCAAAATATAAAGCACTCCAACCAATTGTGAACCAATTTGCGTTGCCAAACGTATACGTTGTGCTTCACCACCAGATAGTGATTTTGAATTTCGACTTAATGAAAGGTAATTTAATCCTACATCAACTAAAAACTGTAAACGAGCTTTTATTTCCTTAACGACTTCACTGGCAATTACTTTTTGTTTTTCGGTAAGATTTTGATCTAATTCATTAAACCAAATGCTCAAATCTGAGACATCTGTATTCGATAATTCCTGAATATTTTTCTCGTTGATTTTGAAGTATAATGCTTCTTTTTTCAAACGTGAACCGCCACAAACTGGGCAATCAACCTCGTCCATAAAATCTTTTGCCCAACGCTTGATAGAAGTCGATTCGGTTTCATCGTGTTGTGTTTTGATGAAATTGGCTATGCCTTCAAATTCAATTTTATATTCTTTAGTCACTCCGGCTGTTTTTGAACTGATAGAAAATTTTTCATTTCCTCCATTCAAAATCATATCCATGGCTTCTTCTGAAATTTTTTCAATTGGATCAGTAAGTTTAAAGCCAAATTTTTCTCCAATGGTTTCCAGTTGCTTGAATATCCAAGAAGATTTGTATTCGCCTATGGCTACAATTCCACCGCTTTTTATAGATATTTTAGGATCTGGAATAATTTTTTGAAGATTGATTTCATTCACTGTTCCTAATCCATTGCAATTTTCACAAGCTCCTTTGGGTGAGTTGAAGGAGAATAAATTGGGTTCCGGATTTTGATACGAAATTCCAGTAGATGGACACATTAAGTTTCTACTGAAATATCTTATTTCACCAGAATCTTGATCTAGAATCATCAAGACATTTTCCCCATGATACATGGCGGTTTTGATACTTTCTGTCAAGCGTTTTTCGCTGTCATCTGAACTATCAATTACCAAACGATCAATTACAATTTCGATGTCATGTGTTTTGTAACGATCCAATTTCATTCCGCTAACAATATCCTGAACTTCACCGTTCACACGTACTTTTAAAAAGCCTTGTTTGGCAATTTGCTGAAATAATTTGCTCATCTGAATAAGAAACCATTTTTTCTCCAGTATTGTAACTGTAAGCATCTGCAGCACGAGCAAAGAGCAAGCGAAGGAAATCGTAAATTTCAGTTATGGTTCCAACAGTAGAACGTGGACTTTTACTGGTTGTTTTTTGCTCAATAGCAATTACAGGAGAAAGTCCGTCGATTTTATCAACATCAGGACGTTCTAATCCTCCCAAAAACTGACGTGCATATGCGGAAAACGTTTCTATGTAACGACGTTGTCCTTCGGCATAAATAGTATCGAAAGCTAAAGAGGATTTTCCTGAACCTGATAAACCGGTAATGACCACCAGTTTTTCACGCGGAATAGAAAGATCTATGTTTTTAAGATTATGAGCGCGAGCGCCAATGATTTCAATAGTTTCGTCTGTATGTTGCATAAATTTGAGCAAAACACAAAGTTACATTTTTTTAGTGAATAGGCATTAGCCATTAGAAAAAAATAACTTTTGACTAATGCCTTTTGGCTAATTACTAATTTTTAATATCCAAATCCCTAAACTTTGGTGAAGCAAAAGCAGTAGTGCCAACAACAACAAGTGTCATTATTCCACCAAAAACAACAGCATTTACAGTACCCATTAGTTTAGATGTAAAACCACTTTCGAAAGCGCCTAATTCGTTAGAAGATCCTACGAATATTGAATTTACAGAAGAGACACGACCACGCATATTGTCAGGTGTATACAATTGTAAAATAGTTGAACGAATTACTACCGAAATTCCATCAGTAACACCACTCATAAACAAAGCAATCACAGAAATCCAGAAATTAGTTGATAATCCAAAAATGATAATACAAACTCCAAATCCAAAAACGGCTAATAACAGTTTTCTTCCTGCTCTATGATTTAAATCAAAATGCGTGGCAACAAGCATTGTAATTAATCCTCCAATAGCTGGTGCGGCACGTAAAATTCCGAAACCTTCAGAACCAACTTTTAGAATATCCTGAGCAAAGATTGGTAATAAGGCAACAGCACCTCCAAATAAAACAGCAAACATATCTAGTGAGATTGCATTTAAGATGGTTTTGTTTTCAAAAACGAAAGTGATACCACGCTTAAGACTTTTAAAAATGGGCTCTCCTAAGTCTGGATTTAATATTGGCTTTCTGCTAATTTGAGTTAAGAATAAAATACCTATAACAATTGAAGTTGTTACCAAACACATTGATCCAAAGACACTAATCCAACCAATTAAAAAGCCAGCTAAGGCAGGACCAATAACAGCGGCTACTTGCCAAGTAGAACTGCTCCAAGCAGCAGCATTTGGTTTTTTATTGTTTGGAACAATTAATCCTAATAGGCTAAAAACTGATGGAATAATAAAAGCACGAATAATTCCTCCAAGAAAAACTAATGCATAAAACCCGTTTACAATTACTGATTTTGATAATGTGTCATGAATTCTAGGATGTACCAACACACACATAAAAGTGCTTATTAATCCCAATCCAATAAAACATTTTACCAGCATTGATTTTTTTTCATTCTGATCAACAAAATGCCCAGCAAACAATGCCATTCCTATAGCAGGAATAACTTCCATTAGACCTATTAATCCCAATGATAACGGATCTTTTGTTAATCGATATACTTCCCATTCGATGAGTACAAACTGCATCGACCAAGCCAAAACAATAGCCAACCGCATGGCTAAAAACCATCTAAATTCTTTAATTCTTAATGATGAATATGGATCTTTTTTAACTACTTCTTCCATGTTGTTATTATTTTAAATCTCTCATTTGAAGCTGAATAGTTGTATTTCCGTTCCATTCGTTTTCTTCAATAGAGTACACTAAATCAAAAACATTTCTATTTCTTGCGATTTCTATTTTCTTTCCTAAACCAAATCCAATTGTTCCAAAACCTTCAGAATCATCTTGCTTAACAAAAAGCCTAAGATGTTCGTTTTCGCTTCCTAATTGTTTTGGATAACCAGTATCATAAACATTTTTAGTTAAAAAAACAGGAGTCATATTTTCGGGGCCGAAAGGTTCAAACTGTCTTAAGATTCGCAGTAATTTTGGATTAATATCTGATAAATTAATTTCAGCATCAATGCTAACTTCAGGCGTTAATAAATCAGGGTGTATGGTTTTTTCGACAAATTCTTCGAAGGCTTGCTTGAATGCTTGTAGATTTTCTTCTTTGATAGTCATTCCGGCAGCATACATGTGACCACCGAATTGTTCCAAATGTTCAGCACAAGCTTCTAAGGCATTATAAATGTCAAAATCTTTCACAGAACGTGCCGAAGCAGCCAGTTTTTCACCACTTTTTGTAAAAACAACTGTTGGGCGATAATAGTTTTCCACCAAACGTGAAGCAACGATTCCTATTACACCTTTGTGCCAATCTTCTTGATAGACAACGGTTGAAAATCGATTTTCTTCATTGTTTTCTATAATTTGTGAAAGTGCTTGTTTGGTGATTTGCTTGTCTAGATCTTTTCTATCAGCATTAAATGTCTCAATATTTGCAGCAAATTGAATGGCTTGAGTTAAATCAAATTCAGTTAATAATTCAACAGCATAATTACCATGTTTAATGCGTCCTGCGGCATTAATTCTCGGAGCAATAATAAAAACAACATCAGAAATCGTCAATGTTTTCTTTTTAATATTTTGAATTAAAGCTTTGATTCCAGCTCTTGGTGCAGCATTAATAACTTCTAAACCAAATTTAGCCAATACCCGATTTTCTCCAGTAATAGGAACGATATCGGCAGCAATGGCAGTAGCAACCAAGTCTAAATATGGAACTAAATCGTCAATGTCTTGATTTCTATTTTTCCCTAAAGCTTGAATAAGTTTAAAACCTACACCACAACCACACAATTCTTTATAAGGATATTCACAATCAGCTCTTTTTGGATCTAAAACAGCTACAGCATCGGGTAATTCATCTCCTGGGCGGTGATGATCACAAACAATAAAGTCGATACCTTTTTCTTTTGCGTAAGCAATATGTTCAATCGATTTGATGCCACAGTCTAAAGCAATAATTAAACTAAAATCATTATCATCGGCAAAGTCAATTCCTAGATAAGAAATGCCATAACCTTCGTTGTATCTGTCTGGAATGTAAGTAGCAACATTAGGATAAAAACTTTTTAAATAACTTGAAACTAAAGAAACAGCTGTTGTTCCATCAACATCATAATCACCAAAAACCAATATATTTTCTTGATTTTGAATCGCTTTTTCAATGCGTTCGACAGCCTTGTCCATATCTTTTATTAAATATGGATCGTGTAAATCATCTAAACTGGGTCTGAAAAATTTTTTTGCTTCTTCATAAGTTTCAATACCACGTTGAAGTAATAATGTAACTACTATTTCATCTACTTGAAGATCGTTTTGTAAGGCTAAAAGTTTCTGTTTTTCTGGCTTCGATTTTATTGACCAACGCATATTTTTAAAGGAAAGTTTATTTTTCAAATGTACTTAAAAATAGCATGATTTATTAGGTTCGTATCAATAAAAAGTACTTATTTTGAATTTATAAAATGAATGACATGAATATAGAAGGACAAATAGTTGATATACTTAACAGAAGGATTTTTTCAGGAGAAGTAATTGTTGAAAATGGTAAAATTATTTCGATTGTAGAAAAGGAAAATTCAAGTAAAAATTACATTTTGCCCGGATTTATTGATGCCCATATTCATATTGAAAGTTCTATGCTTGTGCCTTCAGAATTTGCTAAAGTGGCAGTTTTGCACGGTACTGTTGGGACTATTTCGGATCCTCATGAAATTGCTAATGTTTTAGGAAAAGAAGGCGTTTACTACATGATAGAAAACGGAAAGAAAACACCTCTAAAATTCCATTTTGGAGCGCCATCATGTGTTCCGGCTACTTCTTTTGAAACTGCGGGTGCAGTAATTGATTCAGAAGGTATTAAAGAATTATTAGCTTCGCCAGATATCAATTATTTGGCTGAAATGATGAATTATCCGGGCGTTTTATTTGATGATGAAGAAGTAATGAAGAAAATAGCTTGGGCAAAGCATTTTAACAAACCAATTGATGGTCATGCACCAGGCTTGAGAGGTGAACCTATTAAAAAATATATTTCAGCAGGAATTTCAACGGATCACGAATGTTTTACTTACGATGAAGCTAAAGAAAAGCTTGATTTAGGAATGAAAGTTATTGTGAGAGAAGGTAGTGCAGCTAAAAACTTTAATGCCTTAATAGATTTATTGCCTGAGCATTATGAACAAATGATGTTTTGTTCAGATGATAAACATCCAGATGACTTATTATTAGGTCATATCAATCAGCTTTGTGCAAGAGCGGTTGTTAAAGGAATGGATATTTTTAAAGTTTTACAATCAGCATGTATTAATCCTGTAAAACATTATAATATGAATGTGGGATTACTAAATATAAATGATAACGCCGATTTTATTGTTGTTGAAGATTTGATAAACTTTAAAGTACTTCAAACCTATATTGATGGTGTTTTAGTTGCTGATAATGGCGAATCATTTGTGAAGCATGTAGATTTTGAAACACCAAACAATTTTAATACTTCAGTAAAAGAGATTTCTGATTTTGTGATAAACAGTAACTCAAAAACGATTCGTGTTATTGAAGCTTTGGAAGGACAGTTAATAACAAACGAAATTCATCATACTTCAAAAATTGAAAACAATAATCTAGTTTCGGATACTGATAATGACATCTTAAAAATGACTGTGGTAAATAGGTACCAAGATGCTGCTCCAGCTATAGCATTTATCAAAAACTTTGGGTTGAAAAAAGGAGCTATTGCCAGTTCAGTAGCGCATGATTGTCACAATATTGTGGTGGTGGGAACATCTGATGAAGAAATTTGTAAAGCGGTTAATTTACTTATTGAAAGTAAAGGAGGTGTTTGTGCTGTAAATGGTGATGAGACAAAGGTTTTACCGCTTCCAGTTGCTGGAATCATGAGTGATAAAGATTGTTGGGAAACTGGAAAATTATATCAAGAAATTGATAGTATGGCAAAAGATTTAGGTAGCAAATTAAAAGCGCCATTTATGACGCTTTCTTTTATGGCTTTATTGGTAATTCCAGATTTAAAATTGTCTGATAAAGGACTATTTAGCGGAAATACTTTTCAGTTTGTTGATTTAGAAGTGAATTGATTTACTTTTCAGTAAGCACTTCTCCTTCGAATGTAATTCCGTCCCATCCAAATTGCATAAAATTACGGATATTTTGATGGTCAGTTGCTTCAGGAGTGTTTAGAACATCTTTATAGTAATCACCAAATAGAGATAAAGTTTCTTCTTTAGATAAATTATTCAATTTTGCAAAAGCAAATATTTTGCAAGAACCATTGTTTTGTCCTGCCTCATTAAACTGATTACCATTTTTAAAGCCAGTAGGAGTGAAGTGATAATTTTCGTCTATTAAAGCAATTACTTCTTGAAAAGAAATTGTATCAGTATTAAAAATTTTTTGAATTTTATTCTCCATATAAAGCAACTTTAATTTGACTTTCTAAGTCGTTTATATCTTCAAAATTTTCGAATTCTATTTTTTTGTCAAGCTGTTTTAATTTTTCGATAATTTCTAGAATAAGCTCTAATGGATCAGATTCATAGCCGTATAGATTTGAATCGAAATTAGTTCCAATCATAAAATCATCATGATCAATACCAATACACCAATATTCAATAAATTTATTTAAAGGAATTTGATAAATCTGGAATTCCGACCACTCTTCTTTTATACAAGATTTTGCTAAAGCCTCATTACTCCAAAAGCAATTTAATTGAATTGGTTCTCCTTCATCATCTTCATAATTATTTGAATACGAGATGGCAAAATCGTCATTATTTTCAAGAGTGTAAACTATTTCTGTTTGACAAATTTGTTCAACAAACTTTTCATGTTTGTTAATTATATCAATTGAATCTTTCATTTACTTAAATGTTAATTATTGTTTTTTATAAACTATTTACTGTGAGAGAAGACAGTATGCTACTTTGATTTCCCTGCTACACAAACCACAATTTCTCCTTTCGGAGGTTTTGCTTCAAAGTGTTTTAAAACTTCCTCGGCAGTACCACGAACAGTTTCCTCATGTAGTTTTGATAATTCTCTTGATACAGAAACTTGTCTGTCAGCTCCAAAATACTGTACAAATTCACCAAGAGTTTTAACTAATTTATGAGGAGAAACATATAAAATCATAGTACGAGTTTCTTCCGCAAGGGCTAAATATCTAGTTTGACGTCCTTTTTTATCCGGTAAGAATCCTTCGAAAATAAACTTATCGTTCGGCAATCCACTATTTACCAAAGCAGGCACAAAAGCTGTAGCACCCGGTAAACATTCAACTTCAATGTTATTTTCTACACAAGCACGAGTTAATAAAAATCCAGGATCAGAAATTGCAGGAGTACCAGCATCGCTAATTAAAGCAATAGTTTCACCAGCTTGCAAACGTTTTATTAAACCTTCAACAGTTTTATGTTCGTTATGCATGTGATGGCTTTGCATATGTGTACTAATCTCGAAATGCTTGAGTAATTTTCCGCTATTACGCGTATCTTCTGCAAGAATACAGTCTACTTCTTTTAAAACTTTAATTGCTCTAAAAGTCATGTCTTCAAGGTTTCCAATAGGAGTTGGGACAATGTATAATTTACCCATTTATGCAAATTTACCTTCTACAAGTTCCATGAATCTAGATACGAATTCGTCTTTACCTTCCCAGTTGTTATAGTCAGGTTTTACCATTTCATCAATGAAGTTTTTGGCATCTTCTAAGCTGTCCAAAGTGTTTAATTGAGAAATAACACGATTTAGATCTTCACTGCTTCCGCCAAAAAGATTTTTTTCAAAGGCAATACGATCGTTTAAGGCAATGTTTAAACCTTTGTTTAGCTTATCGTTTAAATTTGCTCCAAATTTTTCTTCTTTTTTAGAAACCACTGGTTTTTCTTCAATGGTCTTTTCTTCAAAAGCAGTTTCTAAAACTGGTTCAGGTTTGATTTCAGTTACTTTTTTAGTCTCAACTTTATCAATTCTTTCAAAAATTGGTTCTGGCTGAATTCCTCCTAATAAATCTTCGAAAGAAATTTGTTTTTTATCTTCTTTTGGAGTTTTTTCTTCAAATACAACAATTTCTTCTTCAGGTTTTTCAATTTCAGGCACTACAGTAGGCACTGTTTCTTCAACAACAGTATTGTCTTCTTCGATTATCTCTTCTTTTGCTTCATCTTTTAACTCTTCAAAAGTTGTCTCTTCGTTAGGAGTATCTTCTTTAGATAATTCTTCCTCGATTGGTTTTTCTTCTGCTTTAGTTTCTACTGTAAATTCATGATTGATGTCTTCTTTAATTTCAGCAACCACAATTTTTTCATCAAAATCAAAGGCTTTCTCAAGTTTTGATTCGATTTCATGAATTCCGATAGTTGGTTTTACAGCATCAAAATTTTCTTCAACAAATAACAAAACCGATAATTTTTCATATAACTTTTGTGCTTCATGATGCAATTCCTTAACGTCATCTTTATTTTTCATTTTTAAGATTCGGTGGGCAATGCTAATTAATTCGGCTTCTAATTTCTTTTTCATTTGGTTACAGATATTGTTTGATGTGTGACTTAAAATTATTTATAACTTTTATAATTATAGTAACTAAAGCGTTTGTTTTTTAATAAATTTGTTCTGTTACAAAGTAATAAAAACTATTCTTTTTTATCGTTATAAAAATAAAAAATGTTTCTTGAAAATACAGTAAACCATAAAGAACAATTTGGCTGGATTGAAGTAATCTGTGGGTCAATGTTTTCTGGTAAAACAGAAGAATTAATTCGCAGATTAAAGAGGGCTCAGTTTGCAAAACAAAAAGTAGAAATATTTAAGCCATCTATAGATACACGCTATGATGAAGAGATGGTTGTATCTCATAATAAAAACGAAATTCGTTCGACTCCTGTTCCTGCAGCCGCTAATATTAGAATTTTAGCACAAGGTTGTGATGTTGTAGGAATTGATGAAGCGCAGTTTTTTGATGATGAAATTGTAGCTATTTGTAACGATTTGGCCAATTCAGGAATTAGAGTAATTGTTGCAGGTTTAGACATGGATTTTAAAGGAAATCCTTTTGGACCAATGCCTGCTCTTATGGCTACTGCCGAATATGTTACTAAAGTGCATGCGGTCTGTACACGCACAGGGAACTTGGCTAATTATAGCTTTAGAAAAACTCAAAATGATAGTTTGGTTTTACTTGGTGAAACCGAAGAATACGAACCTTTGAGTCGTGCAGCATATTATAATGCGATGAAAAAACAAGAAGAAGAAAAACAACAAAAAAGAAAATAGAGAGTTGAGTATTCCACTAAAAAATATTATTCCTGTAATTGATGCTAAAGCTAATATTGAATTATCTACAGGAATTATAGATAATGTTTCGATTGATAGTCGTTCACAGCAAAATAATAATAGAACTTTATTTTTTGCATTAGTTGGTCCAAATCATGATGCACACATATATATCAACGACTTAATTGATAAAGGAGTAAATAACTTTGTTGTAAATTATATTCCTGATAATATAAATGATAAAGCAAACTTTTTAGTAGTAGAAAATACACTTAAAGCTTTGCAAGATTTTGCAGCCTATTACAGAAGTTTATTTAGTTTTCCAGTAATAGGAATTACTGGAAGTAACGGAAAAACTATAGTTAAAGAATGGCTTAATTTTCTTTTAAGTCCCGATTATAACATAATAAGAAGTCCAAAGAGTTATAACTCTCAAGTAGGTGTACCACTTTCTGTGATTGCAATTAATGAAAATCATAATCTTGGAATTTTTGAAGCGGGGATTTCTACCACAGGAGAAATGATTCATTTGCAAAAAGTGATTAATCCAACGATTGGAGTACTTACAAATATTGGAACGGCTCATGACGAAGGGTTTGTCGATATTTCGCAGAAAATAAAGGAAAAACTACGATTGTTTTCGGATGTTGAAGTCCTAATAATGAATAAAAACAAAACAGTTGAAGCTTTTCTTAAACCAGAAATCAAAACGTTTACATGGAGTACTCACGAGAGAAGTGCTGATGTGTTCTGTCAGATAAAATCATTTGAAGATCATTCAAATTTAAATCTGACTTATAAGAAGTTATGTTTTTCTATTTCTATTCCTTTTACAGATGATGCTTCAATAGAAAACTGTATGCATTGTGTTTTGACAATGTTATACATGAATTATAATGAGGAAATAATCCAAAGTAGAGTCTCTGAATTATTTCCAGTTGAAATGCGTTTGAAAGTTAAAAATGGAATTAATAATTGTACTTTAATTGATGATAGTTATAGTTCAGATTTTCAATCACTTAAAATAGCATTGGATTTTCTTGAACATCAAAAACAGCATAATAAAAGAACTTTAATTTTATCGGATATTTTTCAGTCAGGATTATCAGATGAGGAATTATATTCAAGAGTTTCTCAATTAATTATTTCTCATAAAATTAAACGAGTTATTTGCATTGGTGAAACTGTTGTAAAGTATAAAAGCAAGTTTCTCAATTCAGTTTCTTTTGCTTCTACAAAGGATTTTATTAAATCATTTGAATCTTTGGATTTTAATAATGAAACTATTCTCATAAAGGGTTCAAGACAATTTGAATTTGAAAATATTGTATCACTGCTTGAAGAAAAAACGCATGAAACGGTTTTAGAAATCAATTTGAATTCAATTAGTCACAATCTGAATTATTTTAAATCGAAACTTAAGCCAAAAACTAAAGTTATGGTCATGGTAAAAGCTTTTGGTTATGGTAGCGGAAGCTATGAAATTGCAAAACTTTTATCACATCATAAAGTTGATTATTTGGGAGTTGCTTTTGCAGATGAAGGTATTGAACTTAGAAAAGCAGGCATAGAATTACCTATTATGGTATTGAACCCTGAAATGACAAGTTTTGCTTCTATGATTCAGTACGATTTGGAGCCTGAAATTTATAGTATCAGGGAATTAAAAGCTTTCCTAAAAATTGCCAGTCAAAAGGAATTGGTTAACTATCCAATTCATATTAAAATCAACACAGGTATGAATCGTTTAGGTTTTGATTCAGAGTTGATTCCAGAACTCATCTCGATGTTAAAAGGCGAAACTTCAGTAAAAGTAAAGAGTATTTTATCACATTTGGCTTCGAGTGATGTCCCTTCACATAATGAATTTACACTGAAACAAATTTCTGATTTTGAAAGAGATTCTTCATTAATAATGAAAGAACTTAAAATTAATCCTACTCGTCACATATGTAATACTTCCGGAATTACTAATTATCCAGAGGCTCAGTATGATATGGTGCGTTTGGGGATAGGGTTATATGGAGTTTCTAATGATGAAGATGAAATGTTGATGCTAGAAAATGTTGGAACACTAAAATCAGTTATATCTCAAATAAGAGAAATTAACATTGGTGAAAGTGTTGGTTACAGCAGAAGATTTGTTGCAGAAAATAAAACAAGAGTAGGAACAGTTCCTATTGGTTATGCGGATGGAATTTCAAGAGCATGGGGCAATGGAGTAGGGTACGTTGTGGTCAATAATCAAAGAG
>CAMLKV010000023.1 GCA_946480635.1 uncultured Flavobacterium sp. | reverse complement strand
TTTTTAATAATATAAGGAAACATAACCAAGGCTATTTTTTGAGTTTTCAAAATGTATTTCTAATATAAACCTGTGTGGCTTTAAAAGTGATATGTTGTTGAAATACTTGGGAAAGATACTAAAAATATCTTTCTCCTCAAAAATAGTGAGTTTAGAACAAGTTAATTCTTAAAAATAGATTGATTTTTTATCAATATGGAAATAAACCTGGTAAGTGATACCGTAACCAAGCCTACTCAAGAAATGTTGCATGCTATGTTTAGTGCAAAAGTAGGTGATGATGTTTATAAACAAGACCCATCTGTAAATGCTTTAGAAGAAAAAGTAGCTTCAATTTTTGGAATGGAAGCAGCTTTATTTTTTCCTTCGGGAACTATGGCTAATCAAACAGCAATAAAATTGCATACAAATCCTGGAGATCAAGTTATCTGTGATAAATGGTCTCATATTTATCATTATGAGGGTGGGGGAGCTTCTTTTAATAGTGGTGTTTCTTGTAATCTTGTTGATGGAGATAGAGGAATGATTAATGCATCGTTAGTAAAAAATGCTATAAATGATCCTGAATTTTATCATGCCCCTTTAACTCGTTTAGTGAGTATTGAAAATACCACAAATAAGGGTGGAGGCGCTTGTTATGAAATGGAAACTTTAGCTGAAATAAAACAAGTTTGTTTACAAAATAATTTAAAGTATCACTTGGATGGTGCGCGTATTTGGAATGCGCTTGTTGCAAAACGACAATCACCAAGACAGTTCGGACAATTATTCGATACAATCTCAGTTTGTTTGAGTAAAGGCTTAGGAGCTCCTGTGGGTTCTGTCCTAATTTCTGATGCAAAAACCATTAAAAAAGCTTTACGTATTAGGAAAATTTTAGGAGGAGGAATGAGACAAGCTGGATATCTTGCAGCAGCAGGAATATACGCTTTAGATCATCATGTAGGACGTTTAGAGGACGATCATAGAAGAGCTAAAGAATTGGCTCAAATTTTAGTTCAATTGCCTTGGGTGGCTTCGGTGGAGCCTGTCGAAACAAATATTTTGATTTTTTCTATTCA
This sequence comes from uncultured Flavobacterium sp., assembly GCA_946480635.1. Next base: position 11,388 of record CAMLKV010000023.1, on the reverse strand, counting down.
GTCGTATTTGAGTGAGAAAGTAATAATGGATAAATTAAAAGAGAAAGGCATTCATATTAGTTCAATGGGGCATGGTAAACTTCGCATAGTAACTCACTTAGATTATCGTCAGGTTATGCATGAATACGTGATGAATATATTGCCTAAAATTGCAATGTAATATTTAAACTATTATAAAAATAAAATCCCGAAGCTTATTACTTCGGGATTTTTTTATGATTTATTTGAAAAGACCATCCATTCCAGGAATATTTGGCATCCCTTCTTTTGCAACAGCAGCAAGTTCAGCTTCATGGACACTAGTGGCCTTTTCTATGGCTTTGTTTAAAACCATAATTATATAATCCTCAAGTTGTTCTTTATCCTCAAGTAAAGCATCATCAATCGAAATTGATTTTATTTTTCGATTAGCAGTTAGTGTAGTTTTTAGTAAACCATCAGAACTTTGTTCGTCAACCAAGACAAAATCAAGTCTTTTTTTAGTGTCTTCAACCTTTTGTTGGGTCTCTTTAAGTTTACCCATCATACCCATAATATCTCCAAACATCGTTATAATTTTTAAATGATGTACAAAAATACTAAATTGCCGTTCACAAACACAACTAACTATTATGAATAAATTAGTTAAAATAAGCTTACTTAGTCTTATTTTTGCAACTTCAATAAATACAATAATTTCTCAAAATAAAATGTCAAAAAAAATACAACCTCCTATTGCTAAAATAATTCCCCATACTCTAGAAAAACATAAAGATATTAGAATAGATAATTATTATTGGCTTAATGATCGTGATAATAAAGAAGTTATCGATTATTTAAATGCTGAAAATAAGTATTATGAAGAGATGACGGCTCATACAAAAGACTTTCAAAGTGAATTGTTTTCTGAAATGAAATCTAGAATAAAGGAAGATGACGAATCTGTACCTTACTTATATAATGAATATTATTACATATCAAAATTTGTAACTGGCGGAGATTATCCAATTTATTCAAGAAAAAAAGGAAGTCTTGATGCTCAAGAGGAAATCATGTTTGATTGCAACGAAATGGCAAAAGGTCTTGCTTATTTTCAATTGGGCGGAGTGAGTGTTAGTCCTAATAATAAATTTGCAACTTTCGGTGTTGATTTAGTAAGTAGAAGAATTTACACCATCCAAATCAAAAATTTAGAAACAGGTGAAATTTTATCAGATAAAATTGAAAATTGCACTGGAGGTTCAGTTTGGGCAAATGATAATGAAACTATTTTTTATGTTACTAAAGATCCTGTAACATTAAGATCTGATAAGGTATACAGACATAAATTAGGCACAAATTCTAGTGAAGATGTTTTAGTTTTTGAGGAAAAAGATGATACTTTTAGTGTTTTTGTCTATAAAGAAAAATCAAAAAAATACATTGTTATTGGATCGCAGAGTACAATGACCACTGAATATCAAATCTTAAATGCAGATACTCCAAATGAGTCATTTAAAGTTTTTCAGAAAAGAACAAGAGGTTTAGAATACAGTATTTCTCATTACAACGATAGTTTCTATATTTTGACCAATAAAGACAAAGCAACTAACTTTAAGTTGATGAAAACTTCTGAGAATAACGATATAAGAATTAGCTTATATATTGTGCAATTTTTTACGAGCTTTCAGTAAGAATTCTGATCTTTACGGATACTGAATATTGAAATTTTTAAAGATTACTTGGTTGTAGAAGAGCGAGATAATGGTTTGACTAAACTTCGTATAATGCCTTGGAGCGGAGTAGGAGAATATTATCTTCCGTTTGAAAGTGAAACATACACAGCCTATACTTCAACAAATGTTGATTTTGATACGGATATACTTCGCTATGGTTATCAATCGCTTACAACACCTTCGTCAATAATTGATTTTAATATGAAGGATAAAACGAAAGAAATTAAAAAAGAACAAGAAGTATTGGGAGGTAAGTTTGATAAAAATAATTACGAGGAGAAACGTGTTTGGGCAACTGCACAGGATGGAGTAAAAGTTCCAATCTCATTAGTATATAGAAAAGGAATTAAACTCGATGGTAAAAATCCTTTGTTGCAATATGCTTACGGATCTTATGGTTATTCTATGGATTGTACTTTTTCTACAACTCGTTTAAGCTTGTTAGATAGAGGTTTTATTTATGCAATAGCTCACATTCGTGGAGGAGAAGATTTGGGCAGACCTTGGTATGAAGATGGAAAATTATTAAAAAAGAAAAATACTTTTACCGATTTTATTGATTGTTCAAAATATTTAATTGAGCAAAAATATACATCAGCAGATCATTTGTACGCCGAAGGAGGTTCAGCTGGTGGATTGTTAATGGGAGCTGTTATTAATATGGCGCCACATTTGTACAATGGTGTAATAGCAGCTGTTCCATTTGTAGACGTTGTTACGACAATGCTTGATGATTCTATTCCTTTAACAACTGGTGAATATGATGAGTGGGGGAATCCTAATGAAAAAAAATATTATGACTATATGAAGTCATATTCACCTTATGATAATATTGTAGAACAAGAATATCCTAACATGTTAGTAACTACTGGATTACACGATTCTCAGGTACAGTATTGGGAACCAGCAAAGTGGGTTGCTAAACTTAGGACTTTGAAAAGTAATAAAAAACTTTTATATTTAGATACAAATATGGATACTGGTCATGGCGGAGCTTCCGGAAGGTTTGAAGCCTTAAAAGAAGTCGCTAAAGAGTTTTCTTTTTTATTAGATTTAGAAGGAATTAAGCAATAATTAATTTTTTTTTATAGATTTGCAAAGTTTTGGTGTTGTTAAAAATTCCAAAATTCAAAGCCTCGATTATAAAATATATGGGACAAGATATACAAGCTTACAATAATGTATTGGAATTAATAGGGAATACTCCGCTAATTAAAATCAATAAGATTACTGAAGAAATTAAAGGAAATTTTTATGCAAAAGTAGAAGCCTTTAATCCTGGTCACTCAACAAAAGACCGTATCGCATTATACATTATTGAGGAAGCTGAAAGGCAAGGTATTCTAAAACCTGGTGATACTATCATTGAAACTACATCTGGCAATACAGGATTTAGTTTGGCAATGGTAAGCATTATCAAAGGTTATGAATGCATTCTTGCAGTAAGTTCAAAATCATCTCCAGATAAAATAGATATGTTACGTAGTATGGGCGCTAAAGTTTATGTTTGTCCCGCTCACGTTTCTGCTGATGACGAGAGATCATATTATAATGTTGCTAAAAGATTACATGAAGAAACAAAAGGTTCAGTGTATATCAATCAGTATTTTAATGAATTAAATATTGAAGCTCATTATAAAACCACTGGTCCTGAAATTTGGGAACAAACTAACGGTAAAGTAACTCATGTTGTAGCTTGTACTGGAACTGGTGGAACTTTATCAGGTGCTGCAAAGTTTTTAAAAGAAAAAAATCCAAACATTAGAATTTTAGGTGTAGATGCTTATGGTTCAGTATTGAAAAAATATCATGAAACTAGAGAGTTTGACGCCGAAGAAATTTATCCATACAGAATTGAAGGTTTAGGGAAAAATTTAATTCCAACGGCTACAGATTTCGATTTAATTGACAAATTTGTAAAAGTAACAGATGAGGATAGTGCTCACATGACACGTAATATTGCAAAAACAGAAGGTTTATTTGTAGGATATACATCTGGTGCAGTAATGCAAGCTATCAGGCAATATGCTGAAGAAGGTGAGTTTGATGAAAACAGTAATGTAATTGCAATCTTCCCTGATCATGGTTCAAGATACATGAGTAAAGTATTTAGTGATGAATGGATGAGTGCTCAAGGTTTCTTTGATAGTGTGAATGCTGAAGAAGCTCAGAAAATAGAATTTATAAAATAATTATAGATTATTATAAATATCAAAAAACTCCGAATCAACGATTCGGAGTTTTTTTTGTACTTCGGGTTGCTTTGTTGTTATTATTTCTGAATCAAAAACTTCTCTGTAGTTATTTTATCTGATTTGTTATTATATGTGTCAAGGATGAAATTCCCTTCTGCGTCAAAATAACCTACAGAAAATTTATTTTTATTGTAAAAAATATAGTTGTTGTTTGAAGTTCTTCTCATAATACCATGAGGTTTGTTTTGAGGTGTATACATTGTATATGAGCCCCCTTCTTCAGGTTTTAATTGATATTTCATTCCGTCAAGCATATAATATGTAGAATGTTCTACATCTACTACTTTTGCCACACCATTATGATTTACTGTTGTTGTATTAGTCACCTCAACAGGCGTGTTTGCGATGGGAATGTTTTTAGTCCCTGGTCTTTCGGCCTCTACTTCTACTTTTTGAACCTCTTTTGTAACCTCAGATTTAACTAGTTTTTTTTCACCGTCAGAATCCTTGATAGTAGTTACAGTTGTTTTTACCTCGGTTTGTAAGTTTTTGTTCTGCGCTTGGATATTTAAAGTAAATATAACTGCAAGCATTCCTAAAATTGTAGTCTTCATAACTTTTTAGTTTTTGTTATTGTATAGTACAAATTTAGATTGTTGAGTACAGAAATGTTTTATATCATTTTAAGGAAGAATTATATAATTCTCATATAAACGAAAAAACTCCTGAAGATTCAGGAGTTTGTATGACTAAAAAATATAGTTTTATTATTCTTGCATTGTGTGGAAAACGTTCATTACATCATCATCCTCTTCAATTTTTTCTAAAAGTTTTTCTACATCAGCAACTTGTTCAGGAGTTAACTCTTTTGTTACTTGTGGTATTCTTTCAAAACCAGAAGATAATACTTCTATTCCTCTGTTTTCTAATTCTTTTTGAATTGCACCAAAACTTTCAAAAGGAGCATACATTACAATACCATCTTCATCAGCGAAAATTTCTTCAACTCCAAAATCAATCATTTCTAATTCTAATTCTTCAACATCTTGTCCTTCTGCAGGAATACGAAAATTGCAAGTGTGATCGAACATGAACTCAACAGATCCTTGAGTACCTAAAGCACCATTACATTTGTTGAAATAACTTCTGATATTGGCAACGGTTCTATTATTATTATCTGTAGCTGTTTCAATTAAAATAGCAATTCCGTGAGGAGCATATCCTTCAAATAAAACTTCTTTATAGTTGGCAGTATCTTTGTCAGATGCTTTTTTGATAGCACGATCTACGTTATCTTTTGGCATGTTTGCAGCTTTCGCATTTTGGATAACTGCTCTTAAACGAGAGTTAGTTTCTGGATTAGGACCTCCTTCTTTAACTGCCATTACAATATCTTTACCAATTTTTGTAAACGTTTTTGCCATTGCAGACCAACGTTTCATTTTACGTGCTTTTCTAAATTCAAACGCTCTTCCCATTTCTAAGAATATATTTTAGTTTCTATGTTTCTATAAATTAGAGTGCAAAAATAAAATTATTAATGCATTTTGCCAAAAAAGGAGGTTCTTTCGAGCCTCCTTTTGAAATTATTTTTTGTAAAAAGGTAATTTAACCACTTTTGCAGCGATATCTTTATTTCTGATACGGATAAAAATCTCTGAACCTACTGTAGATAATTCAGTGGGAACATAACCTAATCCAATTCCTTTATTAAGAGATGGTGATTGTGTTCCAGAGGTTACAACTCCAATTACATTTCCATTACTGTCTACAATTTCGTAGTCATGACGAGGGATACCTCTTTCGATTAATTCAAAACCAACTAATTTACGTGTAACACCTTCTTCTTTTTGTTTCTTAAGATTAACCGAATTAGTGAATTCTTTATCAAACTTAGTAATCCAACCTAATCCTGCTTCTAATGGAGAAGTTGTATCATTGATATCGTTTCCGTATAAACAGAATCCCATTTCTAAACGTAATGTATCACGAGCTGCTAAACCAATTGGTTTAATTCCGAAAGTTGCACCAGCTTCAAAAACTCTTGCCCAAATAGTTGCAGCATCTTCATTTTTGAAATAAATTTCAAATCCTCCAGAACCTGTATAACCTGTAGCAGAAACAATCACGTCATTTACGCCAGCAAATTCTCCAATTTGGAACGAATAGTAAGGCATGTTAACTAAATCAATAGATGTTAGAGATTGCATAGCTTCTGCAGCTTTAGGACCTTGAATTGCTAATAATGAGTAATTATTAGAATTATCAATCATTTCTACTCCTAAATCATTGTGAGATGAAATCCAATTCCAATCTTTTTCAATATTTGAAGCATTTACAACCAACATATAATGATTGTCAGCAATTTTGTAAACGATTAAATCATCTACAATTCCACCTTCATTATTTGGTAAACAAGAATATTGTGCTTTTCCGTCAACTAATTTTGAAGCATCGTTTGAAGTAACTTTCTGAATCAATGCTAGGGCATTTTCTCCCGAAAGTAAAAATTCCCCCATGTGAGAAACATCAAAAACTCCTACGCCATTACGAACTGTTTCATGTTCAATGTTAACTCCTTCGTATTGAACAGGCATATTGTAACCTGCAAATGGAACCATTTTAGCTCCCAAACTTTCGTGAATGTGCGTTAATGCTGTATTTTTCATATTGTGTTGTAAAATTATTTTCGAGCGCTAATGTATTGATTTTTTACCGAGTTACAAAAGGATGAAATAATCATATTTTTGTAAATTCATATTATGAAAAAACACAATCTAATTAATCCAGAATTTGTGAAATCATTATTTAAACCAATTAAAAAAAATGCTCACAAAGGAACTCAAGGGCATGCTTTAATTGTTGGTGGTAGTTATGGTAAAATTGGCTCTGTTTGTCTTTCTGCTAAAGCTTGTTTGAAATCTGGAACTGGACTTGTAACTACTTATATTCCTAAATGTGGTTATGAAATTGTACAGACTGTAGTGCCTGAAGTAATGGTTGACAGATGAATGTAATGAGTATATTTCATCAATTCATACTACTTTATCAATTCAAGCTATTGGAATAGGAATGGGGATGGGATTGCATAAGGAAACACAACACGCTTTTTGTCAGTTTTTAAAGATGAATTTTTTACCTATGGTTATTGATGCTGATGGGTTAAATATTCTTTCTGTAAATAAAACTTGGTTAGAAAATTTACCAAAGAAAACAGTTTTAACACCACATCGCAAGGAATTGGAACGTTTGATAGGAAATTGGAATACAGAAGATGAAATGATTGAAAAAGTTAAAAATTTTTCAAATAATCATGATGTTGTAATTATTGTAAAAGGCGCTCCAACAATAATAGTGTATAAAAATGATGTTTATGTAAATTCAACTGGAAACCAAGCACTAGCTACTGCAGGAAGTGGAGACGTTTTAACTGGAATAATTACAGGCTTAATTGCTCAAGGATATGACACTGTTGATGCATCTGTTTTGGGAGTTTATCTTCATGGTTTAACAGCTACTTTAGCAGTTTCTAAAACTGGATATCATTCCTTTATAGCTTCAGATATAATACATTATTTGGGAAAAGCTTTTCTTACTTTAGAAAAATAGAAAAGGCTGCATAAGCAGCCTTTATTAATTATTTTATTCCTAATTCATCAAATTTAGCGACTAATTTTGGGTCTGATGGTCGAGGAGCATCAGCCGAAGTGATATTTCCGTTTGGATCAACTAAAATAAATCTCGGAATTCCTTCAATTGCGTAATCAGTTACAAATTTTGAGTTCCAATCGTTATCAGCAAATAATTGAATTCCTCCAAGTTGTTTTTCTTCAACAAACTTTTTCCATTTTTCGTAGTCCTTTTTTGTGTCTATGGAAATACTTACAAATTCAATATTTTTTCCATGATATTTTTCTTCTAAGCTTTGTAAGCTTGGAATTTCTTTGCGGCAAGGACCACACCAAGTTGCCCAAACATCAATATAAACGTATTTCCCTTTTAAGCTTTCTAAAGAAGTTTTTCCTCCTTTAAAGTTTTCGTACTCAAATTTTGGCGATGCTTTTCCAACTGCCATTGTTTTTATTTTGTTATACTTTGCAGTTAAAGATTCTTTAAGTTTTGTATTGTCTGAAAGTGTCATAATCTCATTATACAGCATTTCAGAATCGGGATTTCCAGCAATAACTTCGTAAGCTAAATTTTGGATTAAAGCATTTTTAATTGATTTACTTTTAATTTTTTTGATTTCGGGTAAAGCAACTTTGTATGTGTATTCGTCCTCATTACCTATTTTAGAAGTTAAGATGTTGTTGAAATTTGCATTAACTAATTGTTTGTAATGACTAGAAAACTGGTAATCAGCTTCGTTATCATAATCGATTGCTGGATTAACTTTTGGGAAAGTGTCTGACGTTTTAAAGCCTTCTTTTTTTGCGTAATGTGCATGATATCTTTGGTATATCAAAAATTGTAATTGTTCAAAATAATCTAAACTTTTCTTTTCATTTTCTTTAAAAGATTTATCTGAAAATTTAGTACTATTTAGTAATGTTAAAACATTGTTTTTTAGTTCTTTAATTTTATTAATATAAAGTTTTTCTTCAATTGAATAAAATAATTGAGGATTAGACATTTCCTTATTTAGAATGGTATTTTTTTGTTGCCAAAAATTATTTTCTGCACTTCCAACTCCTCCAAATTTTATAGTATTGTTGAAGTTGGCATCATCCGCAGAAATATTTAACTTACTAGTTTTTGTCAAATACATTGCCGCACGATTATTTTTTGTAGCCATTAGGTAAACACCATCATATTCAATAGGAAAAGATACGCTAAATGTTCCGTCACTTTTTAAAGGAATTTCTTTTTCAAACAATTCTCCTCTTACTGTAAGTTTGTCACCAGATGGGTTTGTTATCTTCCCTTTAAGTGTAATGTTGTCTGCAGAAAACATTATAATACTGTTAAGCAAGAAAAATAAAATGTAAATGCTTTTTTTCATAGTTGGTTATTTTTTAAAGTATCAAAGATAATAAAGCGTTTAAAAATTAATCTTAAATAAATACTAATAAATTAACTTGTTTTTTACTGTGTTTTTGCAGAATTTTGGCTTCCAAATAAACAACCAAAATGGATACAGTGCATTATATTAGTTCTGATGTGTTTTCATTAGAATTACTTCAAGAAATAATATCTCAAAATTTTACTTTACAATTATCTGAAGAAGCCAGAATTAACATCGAAAAATGTAGAGCTTATTTAGATAAAAAAATGGAAACTCAAAAAGAGCCAATTTACGGTATTAATACAGGTTTTGGATCTCTATATAACATCAAAATTTCAAACGAGAATCTTACAAAGCTTCAAGAAAACTTGATGAAATCACATGCGTGTGGTACTGGTGATGAAGTACCTCATGAAGTGGTTAAAATAATGTTGCTTTTAAAAATTAAATCCTTAAGTTATGGTAATTCAGGTGTGCAATTGCAAACTGTTGAACGCTTAATTGATTTTTACAATAACGATATCCTTCCTGTAGTTTACACTCAAGGTTCATTAGGTGCATCAGGAGACTTGGCACCTTTAGCACATCTATGTTTACCTTTGATTGGAGAAGGAGAAGTTTATGTTGATGGATTCCGTCAACCTGCAGCGAAGGTTTTAGAAAAAATGGGTTGGCAGCCAATCTTGTTAAAATCTAAAGAAGGTTTAGCATTATTAAATGGAACTCAATTTATGAGTGCATATGGATGTTATACGTTGCTTAAGGCAATGAAATTTTCTTATTTAGCAGATGTTATTGGTGCAATTTCATTAGAAGGTTTTGATGGAAGAATTGAGCCTTTCAACGAATTAATTCATTTAGTGAGACCTCATAAGGGACAAATTACAACCGCACAGCGTTTCAATGAATTGTTGGAAGGAAGCCAAATTATAAAGCAAGCTAAAAAACATGTTCAGGATCCATATTCATTTAGATGTATTCCTCAAGTACATGGCGCTTCAAAAGACACAATTGATTATGTAAAGAAAGTATTTAAAACAGAAATCAATTCGGTTACTGACAATCCAAACATTTTTGTAGATGAAGATTTAATTATATCTGGAGGAAATTTCCATGGTCAGCCTTTGGCTTTGACTTTAGATTTTCTTGGACTAGCTTTAGCAGAACTAGGGAATATTTCTGAAAGAAGAACATATCAGTTAATTTCTGGGTTAAGAGAATTGCCAGCATTTTTGGTTAGTGATCCAGGATTGAATTCAGGATTTATGATTCCGCAATATACTGCAGCAAGTATTGTGAGTCAGAATAAGCAATTAGCGACCCCAGCAAGTATTGATAGTATTGTTTCTTCAAATGGACAAGAGGATCATGTGAGTATGGGAGCAAATGCTGCAACAAAATGTTTGAAGATTATGGAAAATCTGGAGCGTATTTTGGCAATCGAATTAATGAATGCTTCGCAGGCAATTGAATTTAGAAGACCTTTAAAATCAAGCGATTTTATTGAGATGTTTATAAAATCATATCGTGAAGAAGTACCTTTAGTAAAAGAAGACAGGATTTTACATTATGATATCGAAAAATCTATTGCTTTTTTAAATAGTTTTCAAATTGATGATTTAGAATAATGGAATTCAAAATAATTGAAATACAGCCTAAAAAACTCATTGGTAAATCTTTATCAATGAGTTTTTTAAATAATACAACTGGTGTATTGTGGAGGAGTTTTGCTCCACATATTAAAGAAATTAAAAATAGAGTAGGAGATGATAGAATATCATTGCAGTTTTATACAGATGATTTCATGACTGATCCGAATATTCCTTTTACCAAATGGGCAACGGTTGAAGTAACGGATTTTGAAAATACTTTTCAAGATTTACAAACCTTAGAAATTAAAGGTGGCTTGTATGCTGTTTTTCATTACAAAGGGAATGTTATACAAGCTCCAACGTATTTTAAAAGTATTTTTTCCGAATGGATTCCTGCTTCAGAATATCAAGTAGATAATTCTAGACCACATTTTGAAATTCTTCCTATTGGGAGGTATGACCCAATGAATGAAAACTCTGAAGAGGATATTTATATTCCTATAAAATTAAAGAAATAATACTGCTACTATTCCCAAAACAGCAGGAACTGTTTGTACATATAAAATTCTTTTTGAAGCTGTAACTGCTCCGTAAATTCCTGCAACAGCAACACACCCTAAAAAGAATAATGCTACATTTTTAGACCATTCAATGTCACAAATCAATAATGACCAAATTAGTCCTGCAGCAAGAAAGCCATTGTATAATCCTTGATTAGCTGCCAAGACTTTAGTGGGTTCAAATAGATCTTTAGGAATTGTTTTAAAAACTTTTGGCGCTTTAGTTGTCCAAGCAAACATTTCTAGCCAAACAATATAAATGTGGATAAATGCTACGAATCCAATGATAATTTTTGCAATGATACTCATAATTAATTTCTTTCTTCAAATGGGGTTATTATT
>CAMLKV010000022.1 GCA_946480635.1 uncultured Flavobacterium sp. | reverse complement strand
CTGTTTGACCTGCTTTAACATTTAAAGCCACCAAAGCTCCTGGCATTTCAGGCTGAACAAGTACATTTTGTTGTGTATCAACATTACCTTGTATCTCTACATAGTGATTGAAAACAGTGTCTTTAACAGCTATAGTTTCTACTAAAGCTTCGTCTGATTTTTTTTCTAAAGTTGCTAAAGCAGCATCAATTTTTGACAAATCAGCTTGAATTGCTGCCCTTTTTGTTTTTAACTCCGTTAAGTTCTTCGACTGAATTAAAGCATCTATGGAAGCTCCACTATCGTTACCACCACAAGCTATAAATAAGGTTGTAACAAATGTTAGTATAAGTATTTTTTTCATGTTTGAATGATATATTAAGTTGATTAGTTTATTATTTTTTCTAGTGATGCTCTTTTATTTACTACATTAACCATTGATTGTAAATAGCTTTGTTGCGCAGCGTATAATTGCCTTTGTGCTTCGGTGAATTCAAAACTTGTTGACAAACCTTCTTTAAATTTTATTTGTTGTTTTTTCTCTATTCTTTCAGCAAGTCTCAAATTGTTTTTTGCAGTTTCATATTCTTCAACACTATACTCATAATCACTTTTAGCAGCTTGATATTGAAGTTTCAACATTTGCTCAGCTTCTTTTTGTTTTGTTTGTGCTTGATCGAAAGCTATTCTAGCTTGTTGCGTTCTAGCACTCCTTCCTAAACTACTAAAGATTGGTACATTTAATGCAACACCTAGATTAGAATAGTTGAACCATTTTTGATTTTCATTAAAGAAACTAAACGTATTACTAAAAGAATTGTATCCAAAATTGACTTGTGCTCCTAAAGATGGCAAAGCTTTGCTTTTTTCTAATTTCAAAAGCAATCTTTTTTGCTCTGTCATATTAGTTGCCATTTGATAATCAATGTTTTTATCGACGCTAAATTCTGATGTTGTAATAGCTAAATCTAAATTTTCTTTAGAAAGAGTTTCAAGATTGTCTGTTAATATTAATTCATCTTCTAACTCAATCCCTAAATTAATTTTAAGCATTTTTAAAGCTAATTCTCTTGAACGTTTAACATTGTTTAGCGAACTATTTACTGATGCCAATGTAATCGCAATTTGCTCTACACTCTCTTCTTCTGCTAAGCCATTTTTATAAATTTGGTTAACATCATTGTAGTTTTTTTCTAGAATAACTTTGTTGCTCTCTAAAACTTTAATACTTTCTTGTGCTAAAAGAACATTTCCATAAGAGTTTATAACCATTTGTTTTATCTCAGAATCTGTTTTCTTTTTAGAATTTTCAAATAACTGAAGATATACTTTTGCTGATTCTAAACCTACTAGATATGAACCGTCAAAAATTAATTGACTTAAGGTTAAACTAGCTCCCATGTTATGTTTTGTCCCAAATTCAACTTCTGCAAAACTTCCTGGAGGTCCTCCAAAAAATTCGCCAGGCACAACCGACTTCTGTAATTTAAAGTTGTTTTGGTATCCAACATTACCATTTAGTTGAGGTAAACCCATAGTTGTGGTTTCCCATTTTTTCTTTTTGGCTGCCTCAATATCTCTACCTGCGTTTATTTCAGAATAATTATATTGTAATGCATGCTCGATTGACTGTTTTAAAGTGAAAGAATAACTTTGTTTCGCATCATTCTTATTCACTTCTTGCGCACTGAGCTGTGCGAAATAAATTAGATTAATTAATATGACTATTTTTCTCATGAATTATTTATGGTTAGTTTTTAATTGTTTCTCTAGTTCTTCTACCCCTTTTGGAGTAGCAATGGCACGTGTATGGTATTCTAAAGCTAATAATTCTAAAACCTGACTGTCCTTCTCTAAAGCAGTTGTTTCATTAATATTCAATATAAGGGTATAATAAAAGCGTACAGAGGATTCCACATCCAAATCTTTTCTGTAATACCCTTCCTCGATACCTTTTTGTATATTTTGACGAAACAATTGATCGCAAGATTCGTTTTCCTTACAAATCACTTTCTCATAGATCTCAGGATAATGCTTTTTTAGTTGAAACAAAGGAGTAGAATCGGCCGAACTAAAAAGATCATCAAACATTCTTCTGATTGCAAAATTCTCTTCAACAGCATTCAAATTCTTTTCAATAATCTTTTCAATAACTTCATGAATTTTATCATGCGTTAAGTTTGTAGCCTCTTCAATTAACTCTTCTTTATTAGCATAATATTTATAGATTGTTTTTTTTGAGATCCCCATCTGACTGGCAATATCATCCATGGTAATACTCTTAAAACCATGCTTTAAGAACATATCAGTTGCCTTTTCAATTATCTTACACTTCATAATTCTCATATTTTGGAAACTACTGGTTTAATTTTCAATTTCCGATGCAAATATATAGTGGAAACTTTTAACACGAAAATAGTTTCCAAAGTTTTTACATTTTTTTAACACTATGATTACTATTGACTTTATAATCTATTTTAGCGTATTTTAGCCAAAATTTTAATCATGCATTCTATTTCCTTTTACCAAGAGATAATTTCGAAACATTTTTCGACTTTAGAAATAAACAACGAGCCAAAAAATTTATATGATCCCATTAAATATATATTATCACTTGGAGGAAAAAGAATAAGACCTGTTCTTACATTAATGGCTGCCGAAATTTTCAATGCTAATTATGAAAAAGCATTGGCTGCAGCTACAGCAGTAGAGGTTTTTCACAATTTCTCACTAATTCACGATGACATCATGGACGACGCTCCTTTACGTAGAGGAAACGAAACAGTTCATGAAAAGTGGGATATTAATACTGGAATTCTTTCGGGAGATGCGATGCTTATTTTAGCCTATCAGTACTTTGAGCAATATGACCCAAAAATATTTAGAGAATTAGCAAAATTATTCAGCAAAACTGCACTTGAAGTTTGTGAAGGCCAGCAATGGGATGTTGACTTTGAAACTCGTGACGATGTAACTATTCCTGAGTACATTAAAATGATTGAATACAAAACTGCTGTTTTAGTAGGTGCTGCCATGAAAATGGGTGCCATTATTGCAGAAACATCAGAAGAAAATGCGAATCTAATTTATAATTTCGGTCTAAATCTTGGTATTGCATTCCAACTTCAAGATGATTATCTAGATGCTTTTGGAAATCCGGAAACATTTGGAAAGCAAGTGGGTGGCGACATTATTGAAAATAAAAAAACTTATCTTTATCTTAAAGCCATTGAATTTGGCACAGCAGAAATAAAAGAACAATTGCTTCATTTATTTTCTATTCAACCAACTGATAATACTGACAAAATAATTTCAGCAAAAGAGATCTTCAACACAACCGGGGCAAGCAATGCAACATTAGAAGCAATTAAAGATTACACACAGAGAGCTTTTGTTACTTTAGAAGAAATGACTATAGAACAAGAAAAGAAAGATATATTGAAGGAGTTTGGAAAAAATTTAATGGGTAGAAAAGTTTAAAATAATGTTCATATCACCAAAAAATACAGACTTATTACTTTCTGAAGCTCAGAAGGAGGAATTGTATTTGAAACTTGTTGAGCAAATTAATAAAGATTTTAATCTTGCTAACGAAAGTTTAGACTTCGAAACTACCATTTCACCTATTGATTTAAAAATTCAACTTCAAGAGAAAATATATAAACTTATACAGTTTAAGTTTGCTGAATATCTAAATCTTCTATACATAATTGATGTTCCAGAAAAACAAATAAAAAGCTTAGACGGTTCAGACATTCACGAACTTTCTGAACAGGTTTCTTTTTTAATTTTAAAAAGAGAATGGCAAAAAGTTTGGTTTCGCAATAGATTATAAAGCAATTAACCCTTAAGTTTTCACTTAAGGGTTAATTTTCGTTTTGGAAACTTTAGTTTGTTGCCAATCTAGTGGTATTGATTGGATCTTTGATTCTATAATCCGGTAACTTTTTCGAATCAATTTCAGAAAATAAAGCTACATCATTGATTGTAGAATATTCTATTACATTATTATTGGCACTGTACCAATTTTTAATTTGCTGATTGTACTCTGAGTTTTCACTTACTACATAACCACTACAGTTATTAAAAAGTAATCCTCTTAATTTTATTTTCTCTAAGTTTTCAAGTTTAACCTTGAATCCTTTATCAAAAAGAACGCTTTGACTGAATCCTGAAACCACACTGTTACTTATATTGAAAGAACAATTTTCTTTTATCAAAACTGCTTCTTTTATCAAACCGTTGCCTTCAACAGATTCATTGAACATTGTAATATTATTTGCAATAACGTTTGTAAATCTTTTACTTAAATCTGCTTTAGAAGCAACTTCATACGATTTTACTTCTATACATCTTGATTCCCCTGGTCTGGAAGAATAAGGATTTTTAATTGTCAAACTGTTAGTTATAATAGTCTGTGCTCCTTCAGTGAATTCATAATCTGTATTCATATTTTTAAAAGAAACCAGATTATCAACTGTTAGTATTCCTCCATAAAAAACAAAGGCGTCATCATTACAGAAACTTACTTGAACATTACTTACAATTGACTTACTTCCAAGTCCAGCCAATGAAAGTCCTTTATTATTTAATCCATTTTTGCCTTTTTTTCCAGCAAATTCAATCCTTACATATTTTAATATTCCAGAATCACTTTCGTCCTTACTTCCACCATAACTATTATACTGTGACTCAATATTTAAATCTAATCTCCCTGTAAAATTATTTGTGGTTGCCTCACCCATAACTACAATTCCTCCCCAATCACCAGGTTTTCTTTCTGAACTTGGTCTGCTAGATGTAAAAACAATAGGATCTGTTTCATTTCCTATAGCAATGACTTTAGCATTTTTTGTTATTATAAGAGTCCCTCCTGTTTCAAAATCACCTCTTATAACCGTTCCTGGCTCTATGAATAATGTTGCACCATTTGTAACATACACATTACTCATTAACAAGTAGGTATTTTTTTTATAAAGAATCATATCCTGACTAACAACTCCAGCTAAAACATTTGAAGCTTCACTATATTCAGTTGTTTTTGGCTTAAAATTTGTCCAATTCTTTAACCAATTTGTTCCTCCAATAATTCCTCTTGTTTGGCTATTGGCTAGAAAAACAAAACAAAGCATTAAACATAAGGTAATTTTTCTCATAAGCAATTTGTTTTGGCTGATACTGGAGCAAAAAGTTGCTATACTGAATAATAAACTTTTTGTACTTTAAAGTTAAATTCAAAAAAAAGATTTGAATTACGGTTTTACCATACAAATTGTTAAAAATTAACCTATTAGAAATACACCCTAACAAAAGGCATCCAAGCTTGGCTGTAAACATTGTTCTCTTCCTTATATAAAATATTATATCGAAAACCAATTGTTACATTTTGATTTCTGTATCCTGCACCAAGAAATAAAGCAGTATTCCAAAAATCATCCTTTATGGAAGGTGAAAAAGCAGTATATGTATTATTGACTCTAAGTTCTTCCAACTCTGCAGAAAGTTGAACTTCTCTTATTGGATTAAATAATGTAATTATGCTTGCCCCATAAATATGCGAATCATACAACCCTTTTTGCTTAACATAACTATATTGAATCCCTAGACCTGTAGAAAAATATTCATTAACAGGATAAATTGCACTAGGAGCAACTGTTATATTAGTATAATTACTCCCTATTCCAAGACCTAATCCTCCACCAACTTGCAGCTTCTTCCAAAAAATATTTTTTTTAGGCGCTGTAATTGAATCTTGAGCTTGTAAAAAACTGAAACACAACAAAAACTGAACATAAATAGCAATTCTTGTTAAAAAAACGAAGGAGTACTTACTTGAATTCATTTTTATGAATATTTTATGATATAAAAGTATGAAAACATTAGAACATTATTGTAAAGTATTGTACTTTTGCCAAAATTTTTAACCACAAATCGTCCTCACTTAATATTATGGATAGGTTTTCCTTTTTAAACGCAGCACACACGGCTTTTTTTGCCGATTTATACGACCAATATTTAGAAAATCCAGATAGCGTGGAACCTTCATGGAGAGCTTTCTTCCAAGGTTTCGACTTTGCTAATGAATTTGGAGCAGGTCCCGTTGAAGGATTGGCTTTATCAGCAAATGGTCAAGATTGTTCAGTTGTAACTGATAAACTTCAAAAAGAATTTAATGTTCTTAAGTTAATTGATGCTTACAGAACTCGCGGTCACTTGTTTACAAAAACAAATCCTGTACGCGAACGTAGAACGTATTCACCAGATTTAAAAATTGAAAACTTTGGTCTTTCAAATGCTGATTTAGATATCGTTTTTGATGCCGCCAAAGTGGTAAACTTAAATCCTTCTTCATTGCGTGATATTATAAAACATTTAGATAATGTTTACTGTCAGCACATTGGAGTTGAGTACATGTATATTCGTGATCCTAAAGTAATCGATTGGATTCAACGTCGTTTAGACATCAATGATAATTTACCTAATTTCAATACAGACCAAAAGAAACGCATCCTTAAAAAATTAAACGAAGCGGTTTCTTTCGAGAACTTCTTACACACAAAATACGTTGGACAAAAACGTTTCTCGTTAGAAGGAATCGAATCGGCTATCCCGGCTTTGGATTTCCTGATTGAAGCTGCTGCCGATAAAGGTGTGGAGCAATTCGTTATGGGTATGGCACACCGTGGCCGTTTGAATGTATTGGCAAACGTTTTTGGAAAACCAACACAAGATATCTTCTCTGAATTTGACGGAAAAGATTATGACGACGATGCTTTGTTTGATGGTGACGTAAAATATCACTTAGGTTTAACAGCCAACAGAAAAACACAAACAGGAAAAAACATCAATATCAACTTAGCACCAAATCCTTCGCACCTTGAAACTGTTGGCGCAGTTATTGAAGGTATTGCACGCGCTAAGCAAGATAAATATTATCCGGAAGATTTCTCTAAAGTTTTACCTATTGCCGTTCATGGTGATGCCGCTGTGGCTGGACAAGGTATTGTTTACGAAATCATTCAAATGGCAAAACTTGACGGTTACAAAACCAATGGTACAATCCACGTCGTATTTAACAACCAAGTTGGTTTTACCACTAACTATTTAGACGCTCGTTCTTCTACGTATTGTACTGACATTGCTAAAGTAACTTTATCACCTGTACTTCATGTAAATGCTGACGATGCTGAAGCGGTAGTACATGCTATGTTATTTGCCTTGGAATATCGTATGGAATTCAAGCAAGATGTATTTATAGACTTATTAGGATATAGAAAATACGGTCATAATGAAGGTGACGAACCTAAATTTACACAACCTATTTTATACAAAGCAATCGCTAGACATAAAAATCCAAGAGACTTATATGCTGATAAATTAAAAGCAGAAGGCTCGATAGATGAAACTTACGTTAAATCTCTTGAAGAAGAGTATAAAACTTCGTTAGAAGAAAACTTAGAAAACTCACGCAAAAAAGACTTAACGGTAATTTCTCCATTTATGCAAGACGAGTGGAAAGGTTTCGAACAAGTAGAAGCGGAAGGCATGCTTCAAAAATACGAAACTAAAGTAAGCAAAGACATTATAGATGCAGTAGCAAAAACAGTAACTGAATTACCTTCTGATAAAAAATTCATCAGCAAAATCACAAAACTAATCGGCGACCGTAAAACTATGGTTGAGACCGACAAGTTAGACTGGGCAATGGGTGAAATGTTAGCTTACGGTTCACTATTGACAGAAGGTTACGATGTTCGTATTTCTGGTCAAGACGTAGAGCGTGGTACTTTCTCTCACCGTCATGCGGTGGTTAAAGTGGAAGATTCGGAAGAAGAAGTAATCTTATTGAATCACATTCCTAACAAAAAAGGAAATTTCTCGGTGTACAATTCACACCTTTCAGAATATGGTGTTTTAGGATTCGAGTATGGTTATGCACTAGCCAATCCGAATGCTTTAACAATCTGGGAAGCACAGTTTGGTGATTTCTCTAATGGCGCACAAATTATGATTGACCAATACATTTCAGCAGCAGAAGACAAATGGAACAATCAAAACGGTATCGTGATGTTATTACCTCACGGTTATGAGAACCAAGGAGCTGAACACTCTTCGGCGCGTATGGAACGATACTTACAATTATGTGCTAACCACAATATGTATGTAGCAGATTGTACAACACCAGCTAACTTCTTTCACTTATTAAGAAGACAAATGGTAACTAAATTCCGTAAGCCGTTAGTAGTAATGACACCTAAGAGTTTATTACGTCATCCAGAAGCAGTTTCAACGTTAAGCGAATTTACAGATGGTCAATTCCAAGAAGTAATTGATGATACAAATGTAAATCCAGCTGATGTAAAAACATTAGTGTTCTGTACTGGTAAATTCTATTACGACTTAAAAGCAGAAAGAGAAGCTAACGGAAGAAAAGATGTTGCTTTTGTAAGATTAGAACAATTGTTCCCTTTACCAGTAGAACAAATGAAAGCGATCATTGCAAAATACCCTAATGTAGATGATTATGTTTGGGCACAAGAAGAACCAAGAAACATGGGAGCTTATGGTTATATGCTAATGTATTTTAATGAAGTGAAATTTAGAGTTGCTTCGCCAAAAGCATACAGCGCACCAGCAGCGGGAAGTTATGTGCGTTCTAAGAAACGTCACGCAGCAGCAATTGCGATGGTTTTTGACAAAACCTTATTTCAATAAAAATTGTATTTTTGATAAACTGATATATAACAACACTTTATAAAATTATAAAAGATGATTTTAGAAATGAAAGTCCCTTCACCGGGAGAATCAATCAAAGAAGTTGAAATTGCAACTTGGTTAGTAAAAGACGGAGATTATGTAGAAAAAGACCAAGCAATTGCAGAAGTTGATTCAGACAAAGCGACATTAGAATTGCCTGCAGAAATGAGCGGAATCATTACGCTTAAAGCAGAAGAAGGTGACACAGTAGCAGTTGGCGCTGTAGTTTGTTTAATTGACACTGATGCAGCAAAACCAGATGCTTCGACTAGTTCAGCAGCCGCTACAGAAGCTCCAAAAGCAGATACTTCGACAAGCTCAGCACCCTCAAAAGTAGAAGCTCCAAAAGCAACTCCAGCACAAGAAACAACTTATGCAACAGGATCTGCTTCGCCAGCAGCTAAAAAAATATTAGCAGAAAAAAACATTGACCCTGCAACTGTTTCAGGAACAGGAAAATCAGGAAGAATCACCACTGAAGATGCTGCAAACGCAGTTCCTTCTATGGGAACTCCTACTGGAGGCTCAAGAAGTTCTGAAAGATCTAAATTATCAATGTTACGTCGTAAAGTAGCAGAGCGTTTAGTAGCTGCTAAAAACGAAACTGCAATGTTAACTACGTTCAACGAAGTTGACATGACTGAAATTTACAAATTACGTGATCAGTACAAAGAAGAATTCAAAGCTAAACACCAAATGGGATTAGGCTTTATGTCTTTCTTTACAAAAGCAGTAACTCGTGCTTTACAATTATATCCAGATGTAAACTCTATGATCGATGGTCAGGAGAAAATCTCTTATGATTTTTGTGATATCTCTGT
Source organism: uncultured Flavobacterium sp. (assembly GCA_946480635.1). The sequence continues at coordinate 3,325 of CAMLKV010000022.1, read as the reverse complement.
AGCGGTTTCTGGTCCTAAAGGATTAATGGTACCAGTAATGCGTAACGCCGAATTATTATCTTTCCGTGGTGTTGAAGCTGAAATCAAACGTTTGGCTTTACGTGCACGTGACGGACAAATCACTGTTGATGAAATGACTGGTGGTACATTCACGATTTCTAATGGTGGTGTATTCGGTTCTATGTTATCGACTCCTATCATCAATCCTCCACAGTCAGGTATCTTAGGAATGCACAATGTAGTAGACAGAGCTATTGTTAAAAATGGTCAAATCGTGATTGCTCCGGTAATGTTCGTAGCGTTATCATACGATCACAGAATCATCGACGGTCGTGAGTCAGTTGGTTTCTTAGTAGCGGTTAAAGAAGCTTTAGAAAACCCAACAGAAATCTTAATGGGTGGTAATCCAAGAAAAGCTTTGGAATTATAGTATTCTGTACTTATATACAATAAAAAGTCCCATCAATGATGGGACTTTTTATTTTTTAGCGATAACGTTTCAAAAACTCCGAAGGCGTCTCTCCACACTTCTTTTTAAACAGTCTAGAAAAATAGGCATAATCTACATATCCTAAATCTGTTGCTATTTCGCCGTAACTAAATTTTTGCGTGATCAGTTCGCGCTTTGCTTCCAAGAAAACCCTTTCGAGAATTATATCAGTAGTAGTTTTATTGACCATACTTTGAGTGATGCGATTGAGATGCTTAGGCGAAATAAACAACCAATCCGCATATTGGGATGCTGATTTTTCTGTTTTAAAATGCAATTCCACTAAACGCTCAAATTGTTGAAATTTATCGGAATATGAATTCAACTTCACTTTCTGCAAAACCTCATCATTTATGTATAAACGTGTACTTTCAATATAAATCAATTCGATTAGTGCTAGTATTTTTTGAGTTTTAAATACGCTCCTTGAAGTATTTTCATTCAGAATCTGGGTAAATAACCAACTAAAATGCGGAAGATTTTGCTGCTCTAAGTACAATACTGGCGGGTTCTGGATACTATAAAAAAAAGGATATTGATTAATTTTTCCTGCTGCATAATGCAAATTATAAAACGATTGAGAATGAAAGAAAATAAATCCGCGAATGTCCTCCGATAATTCCCAATTATGCATTTGTCCCGGATTCAGAAAGAACATACTACCAGGTTTGATATCATACGTTTCAAAATCGATTTCATGCGCACCCGATCCATGCGTAAATAGTACTGTCAGATAGAAACTATGCTTATGTGGCTTATGAATATTCCCATGTGCAGTTACAATGTGGTTTTCAACGGTGTTTACATGAAACCCTTCCTCTTTATTTTGATTTCCAAAATGTTCTAGATTTAATACAGTAAAATTTTTCATATTACCCAACCATCAATGATGTCTTAAAAGTACAAATATTGGCGTGAATTAGCAATAGTAAAAAACAATCATCAAACTAACTTTACATAAAAAATAAGTCATGTCAACTTTCTTAAATATTATTGGAGAAAAATGTCCAAAATGCCATCAGGGACAGGTATTTGCAAAAAAGGGAAACATCTTTCTTTTTCAATTACCCAAGATGCACACTAATTGTTCACATTGTAATCACAAGTTTGAAAAAGAACCGGGATATTTCTTCGGATCCATGTTTGTGAGTTATGCACTTTTAGTAGCCGAAATGGTAGTACTCTTTCTTATTGCACACCAATTCATTGACAGCTTCTTAACTATTGTGGGCTTGATTGCGGCAATGGCTGTGATTTGGAGCACCTTCAATTTCAGACTTTCGCGAATGATCTGGATTTATATGCTCGATGGCCCAAAAAGACAACTTTAAAATAATTCATGAAAAAAGTAAAATCTCGTTCTGCTTTAACAAGAGGACGGGATTTTTTGTTTATTTGCAATACTGCGTGAGGGATTGTAGTGACATCCTTTATTAGGACATTGAGACTTCCGAAATATTCTAATAAAGATATAGCGAAAAGCCCGACCCAAAGGGTCACGCCCAACAACAAAATCATCATGAAAAAAGAACAAAAACAAGCTGCTATAGGCTTTATATTTATCACGTTATTAATTGACGTTATTGGATTAGGAATCATCATTCCTGTAGTTCCAAAATTAATCCAAGAACTGATTCACAGCGATATAAGCGAAGCAGCAAAATATGGAGGTTGGCTTACATTTGCCTATGCCATTACTCAATTTCTTTTTTCACCATTAGTTGGAAACTTAAGCGACAAATATGGAAGAAGACCTGTGTTATTACTTTCCTTGTTTGGGTTTAGTTTAGACTATTTATTACTTGCCTTTGCCCCTACAATTACTTGGCTTTTCATAGGTCGAATTATTGCTGGTATAACTGGAGCGAGCATTACTACTGCCGCAGCTTATATAGGTGATATTAGTAATAACGAAAACAGAGCAAAAAACTTCGGGATGATTGGTGCAGCTTTCGGACTTGGCTTTATCATAGGCCCTGTACTTGGAGGATTACTTGGTCAGTATGGAGCAAGAGTTCCTTTCTATGCCGCAGCAGTACTTTGTTTATTCAACTTTTTGTATGGATACTTTATTCTTCCTGAATCATTATCAAAGAAACATCGTCGAGAATTTGACATTAAACGTGCTAATCCAATTGGATCATTTATACATTTAAAAAAGTACCCAAGTTTAATAGGTTTGGTTGCTGCAGTATTTTTACTTCATACTGCTTCACATGCCGTTCAAAGTAATTGGAGTTATTTTACCATGTACCAATTTAAATGGGATGAGACTATGGTTGGAATTTCATTGGGTGTTGTTGGAATATTGGTTGCTGTAGTACAAGGTGGCCTGATTCGTTGGATCAACCCTAAATTAGGTGATGTAAAAAGTATTTATGTGGGTATGGCCTTATATACTCTAGGAATGTTTTTATTTGGTTTTGCCACACAAAGCTGGATGATGTTTGCCTTTTTAATTCCGTATTGTTTAGGCGGAATTGCTGGTCCTGCCCTCCAAGCAGTTATTGCTGGACAAGTCCCTCCTAATGAGCAAGGAGAAATTCAAGGAACATTAACCAGTTTAGTGAGTGCAGCTGCAATTATTGGCCCTCCGTTGATGTCAACCGTGTTTTACTATTTCACACACAATGAGGCTCCGTTTAAGTTTGCTGGGGCACCATTTATTGTAGGTGGAGTTGGCATGCTAATGAGTACTATTATTGCTTACGCATCATTAAAAAAGCATCACGCTTAATTTTTCAATTAATAGTATCTTTGTCGAAATTTTAAACAATGACTTCATCATCTAATACGAAAATATACTTTGCCAGTGATCAACATTTAGGCGCACCA
>CAMLKV010000021.1 GCA_946480635.1 uncultured Flavobacterium sp. | reverse complement strand
ACAGAAGAAGTAACTTTTGTATTACGATGATTATAATGTCCTTCATAAGCTGAAGTTGATGTTTTATAATCAGCAATCTTATAATTTTCAACTTCAATTACAGTATCTTTTTTCAAAATAGCGTACTGACAATTATTTGTTTTCAATAAGTTGATTACATTCCACCATGATTTTGGAATAACATACCCTTTAGGAATAACTACTTCTTTTACCGATTTATACTTTGGATAAAAATCAATTTCCTTACTAAAAGGTTTATTTCTGTCATAAAACAATCTATTTCCTGTTGTAACATCACTTTTTTTATAACTTCCTTCATAACCCAAGAAATTCATTTTTTCCACTTTGGTTGAATCTAATTTCCATTGCACTGGATATTTATCACCAACCGAATATTGTTGTGAATTTCTCTTTCTTATTAATTTAATTTGTTGTGCATTATTATCAACAAAACGCAAAAGCGATTCCATAAATTGATAAGTAGCTCCTACCCTTTTTGAATACTCTTTTAGCATATGAGTTTCTACAACATATCCAATCATATTAAATAAAGATGTATAACCTGTAGTATATCTTGGAGAATCAAAAAATTGCGCATAACCTTTATCTGGGGTTCCTCCCCAAACGTTTACATAAGGAATAGATTCTACTCCTTTTTCTTTTAGATCCTTAACAATTGAAGGTGTCATCATATTTTTTTGAAAATCGCCCAATTCCTTCCCTAACTTGTCAGGTTGTGTTTGTATATATGTCAATGAGTACTGATAATCGGCGCCATTACTAACGTGGTTATCAATAAAAACATCTGGGTTAAATTTGTGCAAAATCTCTACAAGTGCTTTTGTATTTTTTGCATCCGATTTAATCATATCACGATTCAAATCAAAGTTTCTTCCGTTTCCACGAAAACCATATTCTTCGGGGCCATTTTGATTAACTCTTGAAGTTGAATTTCTGTTAAGTAACCCTTCGATATTATACACAGGGATTGCAATTACAATAGTATTTTTAGGCACAGAGATTTTTCCAGTGGCCAAATCTCTAAAAAACATCATTGAAGCATCAATACCATCTGGTTCACCTGCATGAATTCCGTTATTTATTAGAATGACAGTCTTTTTTTTATCAAATGATCTGGAATCGAACTTTTTATCAGGATTAAAAACAACTATGCTCAATGGTTCCCCACAATCTGTGATTCCCATTGTTTCGACATATATAGTTTGAAAATCTTTGTCAAGGATTTTATAAAACTCAATAACTTGATTATAGGTGGCTGATTGATTTCCGTTTCCTTTTTCAAAAACTGTCAGGTATTTTTGAGAATAACACAATACTGAAAAAAGTAGTAAAACTAACTTTAAAATGGTTTTCATTATTTTACAGTTACGGCATCTGGAACTAATACTTTGTAATTACCTCCATTTCTAATAACATCACGAACAATACTTGAACTTATAAACGAAGTATCAGCAGCAGTTAATAAAAATATAGTTTCTATTTTAGATAATTTTCTATTTGTATGAGCAATTGCTTTTTCGAACTCAAAATCGGCTGGATTACGTAAACCCCTTAAGATAAAATCTGCTTCATATTTTTTACATAGATCAATAGTTAGTCCTTCATAAGTTATAACAGAAATTGAATCTTCGAGCTTAAACGTCTCTTCAATAAAACGCTTACGTTCTTCTAAAGGAAACATGTATTTTTTTTCTGCATTGACACCAATAGCTATTATAATTTCATCAAATAAAGGAATACTTCTATTGATTATATCTAAATGGCCTAAGGTTATAGGATCAAATGATCCAGGAAATATCGCTCTGCGCATAATTATTTATTTAAAGCTAATTCGATAGCGTTTGAAAACAAATCTGATAATGATATTCCAGCTTCACGAGCTTGCTGCGGAATCAAGCTTTCATTTGTGAGTCCTGGAATTGTATTCATTTCAAGCATATGTGGCTCTCCATTTACTAAAATATATTCACTACGTGAAAATCCGCTCATTTTAAGCACTTCATACGCTTTTTTTGCAACTTCACGAACTCTCGCCTCAATTTCTTGTGTAAGTCTTGCAGGTGTTATTTCTTGAGATTTTCCTAAATATTTTGCTTCGTAATCGAAAAAGTCGTTTTCAGAAACAATTTCGGTGATAGGTAATACGATTATTTCACCTTTGTAATTTATAACTCCTACTGAAACTTCTGTCCCATCAAGAAAACTTTCTATAATGATTTCGTTATCTTCTTTATAAGCATTTTCAACAGCAGTTAAAAAATCTTCTTTTTTATGCACTTTAGAAATTCCGAAGCTTGAACCTGATTTATTTGGTTTAACGAAACAAGGCAATCCTACTTTTTCGATAATTTCATCAACATTTATTTTATCTCCCTGATTTAGATAAAATGAAGTTGCCGTTTTTATTCCGTATGGTTTTAGCACAGAAAGCAAATCTCTCTTATTAAAAGTCAGGGCTGCTTGATAGTAATCACAAGACGTTTGTTTAATTCCTAACAATTCAAAGTAAGCTTGCATTAATCCGTCTTCACCCGGAGTTCCATGAATAGCATTAAAAACACAATCGAAAACAATTTTACTTCCATTTACAGTAACCGAAAAATCATTTTTATCAATTAAAAACTCTTTATCATTATCGTCTACATAAACCCATTTTTCTTTAAAAATATGAATTCGAAATCCTTTATATTTTGTTTGATCAAGATTCTGGTAAACTACGTTTCCGCTTTTAAGTGAAATTTGGTACTCGCTTGAGTAACCTCCCATAATAATGGCGATATTTTTCATAAATTGTATTTGTGTTTAAACAAAATTATCATTTTTTTTGAAATGAAATCGCTTTAGTATTTTTATATCTTTGCAATAAATGATTTTTTATGAGTCTCAAAAAATTCCTACTTAGTTTTACTTTTTTCAAGCAACTTGCTTTAGCTTTTTTAATTATATGTGCATCACTATTTTTATTCATGTATTGGATTAGTTTTACAACTAATCACGGTGAAGAAATAACAGTTCCTAACTTAAGCAAATTAACTCTTGAAGAAGCAGAAGACAAACTGGATGAACTTGATTTAGACTATGAATTATTAGACACGGTTGACTATAACTCAGCTTTTCCTATACATTCGATTGTACAACAAGACCCTTCACCTGGAGCAAAAGTGAAACAAAACCGAGTTATTTACGTAAAAATAAATGCTTCTGGATATTCTAAAGTAAGATTACCTGATTTAGTTCAAAAAACATACCGTCAAGCTGTACCTACACTAAAAGCACTTGGTTTAGAAGTTGGAGACACAACATACATTCCTAATCTTGCAAAAGACATGGTTCTTGAAATGAAAGTTGGAGGAAAACCAATAAAAGCTGGTCAACAAGTACTTAAAATGACTAAAGTTGATTTGGTTTTAGGTGATGGTAAGATTGGCTTTGAAGAAGAAAATCTTGACGAAATTAACCAAGGAACAGATTCAACAGCGACAGAATAATGAGTCAGGAAATTTTTGAAAACGAAGAATTAGACGACGAGTTATACGAACATTACAAATTTATTTCTCCAAAAGGTCAGTCGATTTTACGAGTAGATAAGTTTTTAATGCAACTTATAGAAAACGCCACTCGAAACAAAATTCAGCAAGCAGCTGAAAGAGGAAACATTTTTGCTAATGGAGTTCCTGTAAAATCAAATTATAAGGTAAAACCTTTTGATGAAATAAAGGTAATGCTTTCACATCCTCCGTTTGAAAACCATATCATTCCTGAAAATATCCCTTTAGATATTGTTTATGAAGATGATGCATTACTTGTTATCAATAAACCAGTTGGATTAGTAGTTCATCCTGGTCATGGCAACTACACAGGTACATTAGTAAATGCCTTAGCTTATCACTTTGACAACTTACCAATGAACAGTAGTGAGCGTCCTGGTTTAGTGCATAGAATTGATAAAAATACTTCGGGATTACTAGTTATCGCAAAGACTGAATCTGCTATGACATATTTAGCCAAACAGTTTGAAGAAAAAACCACTGAGCGTGAATACATAGCTATAGTTTGGGGAAATGTTAAGGAAGATGAAGGTACTATATAACGGTTGTTTCTTGTATACTAGAAACTGGTAGGACACACCAAATTAGAGCTCACATGAAACATATTGGACATCCTTTATTTAATGATGAAAGATATGGTGGTCATTTAATTTTGAAAGGGACTACTTTTACAAAGTATAAGCAGTTTGTTGAAAATTGTTTCAAAATATTACCTCGTCAAGCTCTTCATGCAAAAACTCTTGGATTTGAACATCCTGTTACTAAGGAATACATACGTTTCGATACAGAAATTCCTGATGACATGAAAGAGTGTATTGAAAAGTGGCGAAATTATTCTAAATCACATATCTTTGATCAACTTGAAGAATAACTATTAATGGGACACCATGCTTTACGTAAGGATATGACTTGTTTGAACTGCAATCATGTAGTTGAAAAAAGATTTTGTCCTAATTGTGGTCAAGAAAACACACAAACTAAAGAATCATTTCATTATCTTTTTACACACACTATTGAAGATTTAGTGCATTACGATAGTGGTTTCTGGAAAACGATTAAATATCTTCTTTTCTATCCAGCAAAATTATCTACAGAGTATCTTTCAGGAAAAAGAAAAAGTTATGTTGCACCAGTTAAACTGTACATCTTTATAAGTTTTGTTACTTTTTTTCTGCTATCTATGATGAATTCAGCAGAAACACATAATGAAGTTCCAATAACCAAAATAAACAATAAGGAAAAAGGAAAGAACGAAAACAACATTCGTTTTACAGAAGATAAAAAAAATGAAATTCAAGTGGACACTACTGGATTCAAAACAGAATTAGGAAAAGATGGAAGTCAAGTTGGTAAATGGCTAGACACAAAATTCCGAAACATTGCTAAACATGCAAAAGACAAAGATTTTGGTAAAAAGTTTACCAAAACATTGTTTAGCACTATTCCAAAAGCACTATTTATTTACATGCCACTTTTTGCTTTTGTACTATGGCTTTTCCATAACAAGAAAAAATGGTATTATTTTGATAACGGAATCTTTACGATTCACTATTTTTCAATGATTTTATTATCTTTTACTATAAATGAAGTCATTTCCATCTTTTTAAACTGGGCATTCAATTCAGAAACAGCCGATGTAATAAGTGGCTTTATGGCCTTTGGTTTAATTCTTTGGTGGATATTCTATTTTTTCCGTTCACACAGTCGATTTTATGGAGAAAAAAAATGGGTTTCTAGATTCAAAGGAGTTTGTATTCTTAGCATCAATCTTTTTTTTCTATTAATTACCGTACTATTCCTGATTGCCTACAGCGCTTTAAATGTTAATTAATTCTAATAAAATTTGGTAATAATCTAGTATTGGTTAAATTCGTTTACCAATTATCAAATTATGAAAAACCAATTTACCATTTTAGCCTTAGCTCTCGTAACATTCACAAGTTGCACGAGTCAAAAATCGACCGTTAGTAAGTCGACTTCTGCTCCTACCTCACTAGAATCAAACAGTACTGATGTTGAAAAATACATCAAAACCATCACTTCTGATGATTTAAAAACACATCTTTACATTGTTGCCTCAGATGAAATGCAAGGTAGAAACACAGGAGAAGAAGGACAAAAAAAGGCTGGAAAATACCTTATCGAACAATACACTAAAAATGGTGTTTCTTTTCCTAAAGGAGCAGATTCATTTTATCAACCTATACCCTCTTCATATTTTCAAAAAGCATTTAGCCCTAAACTAGGAAACTCAGAAAACATTTGGGCATTTATAGAAGGTTCAGAAAAACCAGAAGAAATACTTGTTATTTCTGCCCATTATGATCACGTAGGAATGAAAAATGGCGAAATCTATAATGGTGCCGATGATGATGGATCAGGAACTGTAGCTTTATTAGAAATTGCTCAGGCATTTCAACAAGCTAAAAAAGAAGGAAAAGGACCTAAGCGTTCAATCTTGTTTTTACACGTAACTGGTGAAGAACATGGGTTACATGGTTCTCGTTTTTATACCGAAAACCCTTTGTTTCCTTTAGCAAAAACCATTACAGATATCAATATTGATATGATTGGTCGTCGTGACAAACTGCATGAAGACAGTAACAATTATGTTTACATTATTGGTTCAGACTATCTTTCGTCAGATCTTTATAATATTACAGAAGCTGCCAACAAAAAGTTTGTAAACCTTAATTTAGATTACAAATATAACGATCGTAACGACCCTAATCGTTTCTATTACCGTTCAGACCACTACAACTTTGCTAAGCACAATATTCCAGCAGTATTTTTATTTAATGGTACTCACGAAGATTATCATCAGCCTACTGATGAGCCAAGCAAAATAGAATATGATGCCCTTGCTAAAAGAACACAACTTGCTTTTGCAATCGCTTGGGAATTAGCTAATCGTAAAGACAGACCAGTAGTAGATAAATCTGGCAAATAAAATATTGGCACATCGGCTGCTTAGGCAGCCGTCGGGCTATTCGCGCTATCTCGTTATAAATAACGAGACTTCTATCCCTTGTGCAGAACATATAAAAACAAAAAAGCCCTGAATTACTTCAGGGCTTTTTAAATTTAAGGGTGAAAGACGGGTCTCGAACCCGCGACCTTCGGAACCACAATCCGACGCTCTAACCAACTGAGCTACAATCACCATTTAATCTTTTGCAGTATGCGCTTTAGCTTTTGAGTTTTTACAAACTCGGGCATCAGCCTTTTTGCGAGTGCAAATATATAGTAAAACTTGAGTTCTACAAAAGTTTTTTACAAAAAATTATCGCAAATCTGTTAAGCTATTGACTGCCAAATATCTTTCCACAGTAAAACCTTCGGCAAAATCGGTTCCAATTAACCTTCCAAGATCCTGAGCTCTATATTTTACACTATCCAAAAAGTTCTTAGAAGTGATAGGAGTTTCCGGTTCATCTGCATCTGGATTGTAAAACTGAGAATCGTAAGCTAAAATTGCCTTCATTTTTATATCCATAAAACCAGTTACATCTACGACGAAGTCTGGTTCTATATTTTTCCATTGGATATAATGGTAAACAAATTTTGGTCGCCAAGCTTCTTGGATACTTCCATTAAAGCTAGTTTCAATTTTAGGTAAGCCTGATAAAAAACAAGCATCAGATACTAATTTACTTGCTTTACCATGATCAATATGTCTATCATCAATAGCATTGCACAGAACAATCTCAGGCTTATATTTTCGAATCATTCGAATAACTTCCAACTGATGTTTTTCGTTATTCTTAAAAAAACCATCTCTAAAACTAAGATTTTCCCTAACAGAAACGTTTAAAATCTTAGCCGCTTTATCAGCTTCTACATCTCTAATTTCAGCAGAGCCTCGAGTACCTAATTCACCTCTGGTTAAATCTATAATACCAACAGTTTTTCCTAGTGAAATTTCTTTTGCGATTGTCGCAGCACAACCTAATTCGACATCATCAGGATGAGCGCCAAAGGCCAATATATCAAGCTTCATAATTATTTTGTTTGTATATAATCAGCAAATTACAAAATTCGCTTCATTGTTTTGGTTTTGTTTACTGTTTCTTCCCACTCAGCTTCAGGATTACTATCTTTTGTAATTCCGCAACCTACGTAGATTTGAGCCACTTTATCAGTTACTTTCATGCATCTTAAATTAACGTATAAATCAGTTTCGTGCTCATTGGTATTCATATTTAAATTTAATTCACCTAAAAATCCAGTATAGAATTCTCTATCATATCCTTCATTTTCAAGTATAAAATCACGAGCAATATTTTTAGGCAAACCACAAACGGCTGGAGTTGGATGCAAAATATCTATGACATTCTTGAGATTTGAGTCTTCATTCAACTTCCCTTCAATATCAGTTCTTATATGCAATAAATTTCCAGCTCTAGTTGTATAAGGTGTTGATAGCTGAACATCTGATGCTTCGTTTTTTAAGTTTTCTACAATGAAACTTGTTACAAATTCCTGTTCTTCACGCTCTTTATTCTTCCAAAACACAACATCATTTCCTTGAAAAGCTTGGGTTCCTGCCAGTGACATAGTGTTAAAACTTTTTTCTTTGGCCTGCAGTAATCTTTCTGGGGTTGCTCCCATCCACATCCCTACTTTAGGATGATACCAACAATAACAAAACGCCGTCGAGTAATGCTGAAGCATTCTTTCAAAAACTACTTCCAAATCAAAATTTGGAATATCAACACTTTCTGCTCGTGATAGTACCACTTTTCTAAAAACTCCATCATTTATTGTGTTAATTCCGTTTTGAACCAAACTAATAAATTTCTCCCGTTCACTTTCATCAGTTTTTGTTTGCAGAATTTTCTCATCACTTGCTTCGGCTAAATGAGGTGCGGCAAACTTGATTTCGGAATGCTCAATTGGAAAAACTATAGGCTTATCATCTAAAAATGATGAAAAAATAAAAGCCTCTTCTTTAAAATTTTCAGAAAAATACAAGTGATCATTTACCTGAAAAACACCAACAATTGTTCTAGAATTGGGTTTACGATAAATAACAAAAGGTAAATTTTGCTTGCTATGCAATTTTACTTTTTCAAAAATAGGACTCATGACTATTTTTTTAATGGCAATACTATATTTGTTAATTTACAAAGTGAAATCATTGTATCATTTTCATCTACAATTTTAATTTCCCATAAATGAACTAAACGTCCTTTATGAATCATTTTTGCTGTTGCAAATACTTCACCAGAACGTTTGCTTTTTACGTGATTAGCAGAGATTTCGATACCTCTTACTTCCTCATTTTCTCTATCTATAAACATAATTGAGGCTGCACTTCCTACACTTTCTGCTAATGCTACAGTAGCACCTCCATGCAACAATCCCATAGGCTGATGCACACTAGAGTTTACAGGCATTTTGGCTTTTAAAAAATCGGGACCAACATCAATAAATTCAATTTTAAGGGTTTGCATCAAAGTGTTTTGACACATGAGGTTAAATTGGTTTAAAACCTTTTCTTTATCAAAGGACATAGTAAAAATTTAGAGTATCAAATTTACGAAAAATAGTAATAATAGCATTTTTAAGAATAAAAACATTTTTTACTCGTTAAAACATTTTGCTTATTTTTATCGAAAATTATACCTAAATGCGTTATTCAATATTACTTATACTTGTCACTCTTTTATCGTTAACTTCATGCCGTAAAGATTTTGACACTAAACCTAGCAGTGGCAATTTAGAGTTTTCTAAAGCCACAGTTTATTTAGATACAGTATTTACTAATACTAGCTCAAGTACTTATACATTAAAAGTATACAACAGAAGTAATGATGATATCCATATTCCTTCAATTGCATTAGGAAAAGGAGATAATTCTAAATACAGAATTATGGTTGATGGAATGTCTGGGAGAGATGGAAAAGGAAAATATTTTGAAAATGTAGAGCTTTTAGCTAAAGACAGTATGTACGTTTTTATTGAAGCAACTGCGGGAATAGCTGATGCTAACCCTACTGACTTATTATATACTGACCAAATATTGTTCGATGGTGGAAACAATCAGCAAAAAGTTGATTTAGTAACCCTAATTCAAGACGCGGTGTTTTTATATCCAGAACGTTACCCTGATGGCAATGGAGGCTATACTTATGAAGAATTACAAATTGGTTCTGACCCTAGCAATAAAATACGTGGCTTTTTCTTAGATGATAGCGAATTGACTTTTACCAACGCAAAACCTTATGTAATTTACGGTTATGCTGCAGTTCCTCCTACCAAAACATTAACTATTCAAGCTGGAGCAAGAGTACATTTTCACGATCAATCTGGAATTATTGTAGCCAATACAGGAAGTATACAAGTTAACGGAGGAGTGTCTACCGACCCTAAGGCATTAGAGAATGAAGTTATTTTTGAAGGAGATCGTTTAGAACCTGGTTTTTCTGATGTTCCTGGACAATGGGGTACAATTTTATTAACAGATGGAAGTACTAACAATAGCTTTAATCACTTAACTATCAAAAATGCTTCGGTTGGGCTTTTTATACAAGGTCAAGATGCAACAACTGTTCAAATTAAAAATACTCAAATTTACAATTCATCAAATGTTGGACTTTTAGCCAGAACAGGTAAAATTAATGGTGAGAACATCATAATCAATAAAGCTGGACAATACGCTTTAGCATGTACACTTGGGGGAAGTTATGATTTTACACATTGTACCTTTGTCAACTACTGGACTGGAAGTTCAAGACAATCACCCGCAGTTTTATTAGATAATACCTATAATGATGGTCAAACACTTTTTGTTGCCAATTTAGTTCAGGCTAATATCCGTAATAGCATCATTTTTGGCCCAAACAATATTGAATTAGGGTTAAATAAAAACAATAGTGCTAACTTTAATTATGATGTTGAAAATACATTGATCAAATTTAATGATGTCAACAATCAGTTTGGAAATGATCCTTTATATGCTTCTCTAAAAGATGTTTCAAATGCAAATGTTTTTAGCAACAGTCAAACTTCAAATGATCCAAAGTTTAAAAATACAAACAAAAACAATTTAAGAATACTTTTAGGTTCATCTGTAATAGCAAAAGGGAACCCTGCCTATATAATTACTCCAGATGCTGATGGTGTTACAAGAACATCTCCACCTGATTTAGGAGCTTATCAACACTTACCATAAAAAAAAACCAGCTTTAAGCTGGTTTTTTTTTATTTATAAAGAGTTTTTTTTAAAAAACAAACATAGCTCTTTCGCTCATCATGTCATTCACTTCATCAGCAACTTGCTCTAATATTTCTTCGTTTGTATGATTCATTAACACACGGTCAATCAAATCAACAACAGTTTCCATATCAGCTTCTACTAAACCACGAGTAGTAATTGCAGGCGTACCTACACGGATACCTGAAGTTACAAATGGTGATTTATCATCAAAAGGAACCATGTTTTTATTTACTGTGATTTCAGCCTTAACTAAAGCATTTTCAGCTTCTTTACCAGAAATATTTTTATTACGTAAATCAATTAACATCATGTGGTTATCAGTACCTCCAGAAATAATGTTATATCCTCTCTTAATAAAAGCTTCTGCCATTGCTTTAGCATTTTTTTGCACCTGAACTGCATATCCAAAAAACTCATCAGATAAGCATTCACCAAAAGCTACTGCTTTAGCAGCAATAACATGCATTAAAGGCCCTCCTTGATTACCAGGAAAAACAGACATATCTAAAACATGTGACATCATTCTGATTTCACCTTTTGGAGTTGTTAATCCCCAAGGGTTTTCAAAATCTTTACCCATCATAATCATACCACCACGAGGTCCACGTAATGTTTTGTGTGTAGTTGTAGTTACAATATGACAATGAGGAATTGGATCATTCATTAATCCTTTAGCAATTAATCCCGCAGGGTGAGAAATATCTGCCATTAAAATTGCTCCAACAGAATCAGCTATTTCACGGAAACGTTTAAAATCCATATCACGAGAATAAGCAGAAGCACCCGCAATAATTAATTTAGGTTGCTCTTTAGTAGCAATTTCTTGAATTTTATCATAATTTAAAACTCCAGTTTCAGCATCCACTCCATAAAAAACTGGATTGTATAATTTTCCTGAAAAGTTAACTGGTGAACCATGCGTTAAGTGACCTCCATGTGACAAGTCAAAACCTAAAATCTTATCTCCAGGCTTTAAACAAGCTGCAAAAACAGCTGTATTAGCTTGAGAACCTGAATGTGGTTGCACATTTACATACTCGGCACCAAACAATGCTTTTGCTCTATCTATTGCAATTTGTTCAACAATATCAACTACTTCACAACCACCATAATATCTTTTTCCAGGATATCCTTCAGCATATTTATTAGTTAAACATGAACCTTGAGCTTCCATAACTTGGTCGCTAACAAAATTCTCAGACGCAATAAGCTCAATACCGTGAATTTGTCTGTCTTGTTCATCAAGAATTAAATCAAAAATTTGTTCGTCGCGTTGCATTTTAATTAATTTTTGTTAAATACCCGTCAAAAATACGAAAAGTGTTTGGTATAATCCCAATAGAAACTATATTTGAGGTGTTAAAACAATACAATTTCACAAAATTTATTATTATGCCCATAACTGCTAACGATCCAAACAGAAAATCATGGTTAGAAATAAAACCTAACAGTGATTTCCCTATCCAGAACATTCCTTTTGGGGTGTTTTTAACCAAAGAAAATATTGTAACTGTTGGTACTCGTTTGGGTGATTTTGCAATTGATTTAGGAGCTTTACAACAATTAGGATATTTTGAAGGAATTGAACTTACTGATGATGTTTTTCTTCAAGACACATTAAATGATTTTATTTCTGACGGAAAGAAAACATGGAGATTGATTAGAAATAGAATTGCTGAAATATTCGATGCAGAAAACCCTGATTTAAGAGACAACAAAAAACATAGAGATGTTGTTATTTTTAAAATTGAAGATGTAGAAATGCAACTTCCTGTATATATTGGAGATTACACAGATTTCTATTCAAGTAAAGAACACGCAACAAATGTTGGAAAAATGTTTCGTGATCCTGAAAATGCATTATTACCAAACTGGCTTCATATACCTGTAGGTTACCATGGAAGAAGCTCTACGATAGTTCCTTCAGGAATTCCTGTTCATAGACCAATGGGACAAACTATGCCTGCTGATGCAACAACACCAGTTTTTGGTCCGTCAAAATTAGTTGATTTTGAATTAGAAACTGCTTTTATCACTACTGATGCTAACATCATGGGTGAAAACATCCCTGTTGACGAAGCCGAAGACTATATCTTTGGTATGGTTTTATTAAACGATTGGAGTGCACGTGATATTCAAAAA
>CAMLKV010000020.1 GCA_946480635.1 uncultured Flavobacterium sp. | reverse complement strand
CAGCAGGGAAAGTGAAAGGCTTTTGGAATATAGTGTGGGTTGATGGTAGTTCGACTAAATCATTATTTGGGAAAAGCTTTTTTATTTCATTTCTTATGTATTTATCCATACCGTAGTTGTCATCAATATGTAAAAAACCACCACTTGTTAAATAGTTTCTAAGATTTTCGGCTTCTTGGTTGTTAAAAATTACGTTACCATGTCCAGTCATGTGTATAAAAGGATAAGAAAATATATCAGGACTACCTGGCGATACTGTCCCTGGTTTAATTTTTATTCTAGTATTGATGTTTGAATTGCAAAACTTAATTAAGTTGGGTAACGATGTTGGATTGGCATACCAATCTCCACCGCCGTTATATTTTAAAAGAGCAATCTCTTGAGAAAATCCCAAGTTCCAAAAAAAGAAAATCCCAAGCAAAAATAATTTGTTCATATTATTCATTAATAAAAACAATACTATGACAAGCAACTAGTGCTGCTGTTTCGGTTCTTAATCTAGTGTTTCCTAAAGAAATTGGAATATAGTCATTTTTAAGAGCTAATTCAATTTCTTTAGTAGAAAAATCACCCTCTGGCCCTATTAATATAGTGTGTTTTGTTTTTGGTCTTGCAATTTCTTTAAGTAGTGTTTTATTAGTTTCTTCGCAATGTGCAATACATAAAACACCATCGTTTTTTTTATTAATGAAGTCTTTAAAAGAAATAGGCTCGTTTAGCTTTGGTAAATAAAATTGATTAGATTGTTTCATTGCAGATTGAATAATTTTATCAAAACGTTCAGTTTTTATTAATTTTCTCTCTGAATGATCACATATAATAGGTGTGATTTCATGAATACCTATTTCTGTTGCTTTTTCTAAAAACCATTCAAAACGTTCATTCATTTTTGTAGGTGCAACCGCTATATGAGTATAAAATTCTGTAGGTTTTTGTGTTTCGGTTTTAGTAATCTTGACAGTGCACTTTTTTTCGGATACTAAAATAATTTCTGAATGAAATAAATTTCCTAATCCATTGGTTACGAATAAAATATCACCTTCTTTTTTACGTAATACTTTAGATATATGTTTGCTTTCTTCTTTATCAAAAGAAAACTCTGAACTATTTATATTTATATCAGGATTATAAAATAATTGCATACTAAAATTCTATTCTGGCTTTAGATACTACTGACGAATCTTCAAATTTATTTTCTAAATATTTATGATAGCCTACAATGCCAATCATCGCTGCATTATCTGTTGTATATTCAAATTTTGGAACAAAAGTTTTCCATCCATATTTATCTTCAGCCTCTTTTAATGTAGTTCTAATTCCAGAATTTGCAGACACTCCACCACCAATCGCAATTTGTTTGATTCCAGTTTCTTCAACAGCCATTTTAATTTTATCCATCAAAATCTGAATAATGATGTTTTGTATAGAAGCACAAATATCTGCCTTATTTTCTTCAATAAAATTAGGATTTTCCTTTACATTTTTTTGAATGAAATATAATATTTGAGTTTTTAATCCACTAAAACTAAAATTAAGACCGTCAACCTTTGGTTTGGTAAATTGAAAAGCTTTTGGATTTCCTTCTTTAGCATATTTATCTATCAATGGTCCGCCAGGATAGGGAAGTCCTAATATTTTTGCACTTTTATCAAAGGCTTCTCCAACTGCATCATCAGTTGTTTCGCCAATAATTTCCATATCAAAAAAACTATTTACTTTTATAATTTGAGTATGCCCTCCAGAAATAGTCATAGCTAAAAAAGGAAATTCAGGTTTATCATAACCTTCTTCATCAATAAAATGTGCTAAAACATGAGCATGCATATGATGAACAGCCATTAAAGGAATATGTAATGACATAGCTAATGATTTAGCAAAAGAACTACCAACTAAAAGTGATCCCATCAAACCAGGTCCTCGCGTAAAAGCAATTCCAGAAAGATCATTTTTATCTATTCCGGCTTTTTTTAAGGCAACATCAACTACTGGAACAATATTTTGCTGATGTGCTCTTGAAGCCAATTCAGGAACTACACCACCATATTCTTCATGAATTTCTTGTCTAGCCACAACATTCGATAGTACTTTACTATCTTTAAGGACTGCAGCGGCAGTATCATCACATGAACTTTCAATTGCTAATATGTAAATAGGAGATTTAGACATAATAAAGGGCACAGAATTTGTGTTATATTTTGAAAAACCGATTTAAAATAATTAATTTTACATCGAAGCCCAAAAATAAAGATTTTTATTGAAATTGTACCTTGTTGAAACGCTTCACTTTTCGAAAATAAATTCTTGGAAGAAATTAAAAAAAATAAAGGCCTAAAAAAACTTAGAAAAATTGTTTTGTTTTTCCTGTTGGGGTTAGTTGTACTTTTACTTACCTTAGGTATTCTTCTATCTCTTCCAGTAGTTCAAACTAGACTTGCTCAATATGCAACAGAAAGACTTAATGAGGATTTTGGTACAGATATAACTGTAGAAAATGCCAACATATCTATTTTTGGTGGAGTCAAATTAAAAAATGTTTTAGTTAAAGATTATAAAAAGGACACTCTTTTTCATATTCAAATTTTAAAAACAAATATTCTTGATTTTAAGAAACTTGTCGATGGAGATTTACATTTTGGAGAAGTTCGACTGCATGGGATAGATTTTCATCTTAAAAACTATAAAGGAGAAAGAGATACTAATTTAGATAAATTCATTGCTCTTTTTGATACAGATAAACCAACTAAGAAAAGCAAAAAGAAGTTTTTGTTGACGGCAAAAGACATACATCTTTTAAATGGTCATTTTTTATATATAGATGAAAATTTAAAAACACCAAAAGTTATTGACTTCTCAAAACTAAATGCTCATACTTCAAACTTCATGGTTTACGGTCCTGATGTAACCACAAAAATTAATGAGATGAGTTTTTTAGACCACAGAGGTTTAATAGTTGATAATTTAAATTCTGATTTTACATATACAAAGAAAAACATACATCTTAAAAATTTAGATTTAAAAACCAACGAATCTGATTTGATTGGAGATGTAGAATTGCGCTATAAAAGAGAAGATTTTTCTGATTTCAATAATAAAGTTTTATTTGATGTGAAAATCGATAAAGCTTCAGTATCTACTAATGAGTTGAATCTTTTTTATGGTGAATTTGGTAAAAATCAACGATTTGATCTTAAAGGTAAAATTTTAGGAACATTAAATGACTTTACAGCAAAGAAGCTTCGTCTTAGAGATAAAAATAATTCTGTCATTGTTGGAAATTTTAGATTTAAAAATCTTTTTTCTAAAGAAAAAGACGCTTTCTATATGAAAGGTGATTTTTCTAAGATTTCATCTACTTACGATAATCTTGACGCTCTTTTACCAAGAGTTCTTGGAGATAATTTACCTTCAACATTTAAAAAATTTGGAACATTCACCATTTCAGGAACGACAGAAGTTACATTAAAGACAGTAAAAGCCAATATTATTTTAAAAACTGCATTAGGTAATGCTCAATCAAATTTGAGTATGACCAATATTAATAACATTGATAATGCAACCTACGTTGGAAACATAAAGTTTGACAATTTTGATTTGGGGAAGTTTTTAACTCGTGATGATATTGGAGTTGTCAACTTAGATCTAGATGTTGATGGGAAAGGGTTCACTGAAAAATATTTAGATACTAAATTAAAAGGAAAAGTTCAAAGTGTTTACTACAATAAATACAATTACAAGAATATTGTTGTAGATGGAACCATGATAAAGTCAGTATTTAAAGGGAATATTACCGCAAATGACCCTAATTTGGTAATGGAATTTGATGGAAATCTTGATCTTAGTAAAAGAGAAAATAAATATGACTTTCATGCAAAAGTAGAGTATGCAAATCTCGAAAAACTAAAAATTTACACAGCCGATTCTGTTTCTGTTTTTAGAGGTGATGTATTGATGAATTTACATGGTAATTCAATCGATAACCTACATGGAGATGTTTATATTAATAAAACTTCTTACGAAAATAATAAAGACACCTATTTTTTTGATGATTTTATGATTAAATCTTCATTTGATCAAAATCGTGTACGAACAATTACAGTTAACTCGCCAGATATCATTGATGGTAAAATCGAGGGTAAGTTTCAGTTTAATCAGTTAATAAAATTGGTCGAAAATTCTTTAGGAAGTCTTTATGCCAACTATTCACCAAATAAAGTTAAAAAAGGTCAATACATCAAATTTGATTTTAATGTTTATAGTAAGTTAATTGAGATTTTTTATCCCGAAGTTTCATTAGGAGAGAACACCTTTGCAAAAGGATATATGAATTCTGATAGTGGTGAATTTAAGTTCAATTTTAAATCACCAAGTATAACTGCTTATGGAAATCAGTTTGACAATATTAATATTGATTTAGATAATAAAAACCCACTTTACAACGCATATATAGAATTAGATAGTGTAAAAACAAAGCATTATAAAGTTTCTGATTTAAGCTTAATTAATGTTACTGCAAACGATACATTATTTTTTAGAACAGAGTTTAAAGGTGGTAACAAGGCTGAAGATTATTATAATTTAAACTTATACCATACCATAAACGAGGATAAGAAAAGTGTTGTTGGGATAAAGAAATCTGAAGTTAACTTTAAAGACGTTCTCTGGTTTTTAAATGAAGATGAGTCTAAAGACAATAAAATTGTTTTTAATAAAAAATTGACCGAATTTGATATTGAAAAAATTTCGATGTCTCATGAAAATCAAATGGTTAATTTGATGGGAGTAATAAAAGATTCTACTTACAAAGATTTAAAACTTACTTTCAATAATGTACACCTAGATAAAATTACTCCTTCAATAGATAGTTTAAAACTCAAAGGAAATGTAAATGGGATGATTGATTTTAAGCAAAGAAAATCAATTTATGAACCTACTGCTTTAGTTACAATTGATAGTTTAGGACTTAATAATTATGATTTAGGTAAGCTTGATTTAAGTATAAAAGGTGACAATACTTTTAAGAATTTTGAAGTCAATTCTGTACTTCGAAATGAAGGTTTAGAATCATTTACAGCCCAAGGCTTTGTATATGTTGAAGACAAAAAAACAACCCTTGATTTAGATTTAAGGCTTGATGAATTCAATATGGGGGCATTTAGTCCTTTGGGAGGAAGTGTTATTACCAACATAAGGGGATTGGCTTCGGGATCTGCAAAATTTGAAGGAGATTTTGAAAACCCAGATATAACCGGAAGGCTTTATCTCAATAAAGCTGGATTAAAAATACCATATCTCAATACCGATTATGACTTTGAGAACAATGCCATTGTCGATATAACAGAAAATCAGTTTACCTTTAGAAATATTGATCTCATCGATACTAAGTTCAAAACACAAGGAGTACTAAGTGGTTCAATAAGACATACTAAGTTTGCAGATTGGTATTTAGATTTGAATGTCGATTCGAAAAGATTATTGGCCCTCAATACAAAAGATTCGGACGATGCTTTATATTATGGAACTGCTTTTATTAATGGAGATGCATCAATTCGAGGGCCTATAAACGGTTTGGTGATTAATGTAAATGCAAAATCTGAAAAAGGAACATCAATCAAAATTCCAATCAGTGACTCTGAAACTTCCTCAGAAAGGGATTATATAAAATTTACCTCTGATAAAGAAAAATTAGCTGAAGCAACTGGTAAAAGTCCTAAAACCAAAAAATATGAAGGTGTTGAGTTAAATTTTGAGTTAGATATTACTCCTGATGCAGAGATTGAGGTTATCATAAACAAAAGTACTGGTCATGGTTTGAAAGGTCGTGGTTTTGGATCACTTTTAATGGAAATTAATACTTTAGGTAAATTCAATATGTGGGGAGATTTTCAAGCATATGAAGGAACTTATAACTTTAAGTATGGTGGAATTATTGATAAGAAATTTGAAGTTAAAAAAGGAGGTTCAATTTCTTGGGATGGGGATCCTTTAAGTGCAACACTTAATATGGAAGCAGTCTATAAAACGGAAGCAAATCCAGCCGTGTTGTTAGAAAACCCATCGTTCAATAAAAAAATTCCAACAGAGGTTGTAATTAAATTAACTGACAAGTTAACAAATCCAGTTCCTGATATTTCTATCAATTTCCCAACAGTTAGTTCGGTTTTAAGATCTGAGTTGGACTATAAATTAAGTGATAATGATACTAGACAAACTCAAGCCATATATTTACTTTCATCAGGTAGTTTTTTAAGTGATAAAGGTGTTGCAGAAAATGCTATTACAGGAAACTTATTAGAAAGAGCAAATAGTCTGTTTGATGATATTTTTGCAGATCAGGATTCTAAGTTAAAAGTTGGACTTAATTATGTTCAAGGAAGTAGAAATAACCCGGGCTTAGAAACTGAGGGACGTGTAGGATTTACAGTGTCTACACAAATCAATGATAAAATTACAATCAATGGTAAACTAGGAGTTCCTGTAGGTGGAGTTACTGAAACTGCTGTTGTTGGTGATGTAGAAGTACAATTGCGATTAAATGAAGACGGATCTCTAAAGGCACGTTTCTTTAATCGTGAAAATGATATTAATTATATAGGAGAGGGTATAGGTTATACGCAAGGTGTCGGTATTTCTTATGAAGTTGATTTTAATACTTTCAAAGAATTAGTTTCTAAAATATTAAATTCCAAAAAGAATAAACAACAGGATCAAACTCCAGAAGATATTCCTGATTCAGATTTATCACCTGATTTCATCCAATTCACAGAACAACGTCAGAAAAAATCTACCGAAAAGCCAAAAAATCAGGACGATACACCTCCAGATCCCAACTAATTTTTACTGATTTTTAAAAACTTATTAACGAAAACGTTTGAAAATTTTAGTAATCTCGGTTTTTTAACATTCAACTGAATTATTACTAATTTTCTTTACTAACTTTACAATATCAAACGTTTTGAAATGTCAAAAAACATTAGAAAAATTGGGGTTTTAACCTCAGGAGGAGATTCTCCGGGAATGAATGCAGCTATTCGATCAGTTGTTAGAACTTGCGCTTATCATAATATAGAATGTATTGGAATCTATAGAGGATATCAAGGAATGATTGAAGGTGATTTCAAAGAAATGGGACCTCGTTCAGTAAATAATATTGTAAACAAAGGTGGGACAATTTTAAAATCGGCTCGTTCGCTAGATTTTAAAACTCCTGAAGGTCGTAAAAAAGCTCACGAAAATCTTGTAAATGCTGGTATTGATGCCCTTGTTGTGATTGGTGGAGACGGAACTTTTACTGGTGCAGAAATCTTCAATAATGAATTTGGTTATCCAGTTATGGGAATTCCAGGAACTATCGATAATGATATTTATGGAACCAGTCATACTTTAGGTTATGATACTGCATTGAATACAGTTGTTGAATGTATTGATAAAATACGTGATACTGCCAGTTCACATAATCGCTTATTCTTTGTCGAAGTAATGGGACGTGATGCAGGACATATTGCTTTAAATGCAGGAATTGGAGCAGGAGCAGAGGAGATTCTTATCCCTGAAGAAGATTTAGGTTTAGAACGTTTATTAGAATCACTTCAAAAAAGTAAAGCTTCTGGAAAATCATCGAGTATTGTAGTTGTTTCTGAAGGAGATAAAATAGGTAAAAACGTATTCGAATTAAAGGAATATGTTGAAGAACATATGCCAGAATATGACGTGCGAGTTTCGGTATTAGGGCACATGCAACGTGGTGGTTCTCCTTCATGCTTCGATAGAGTTTTGGCTTCGCGTTTAGGAGTAAAAGCAGTTGAATCAATTCTGGAAGGAAAATCAAATTACATGGTTGGATTACTTCAAGACAAGGTTGCCTTAACACCTTTGGAACAAGCCATAAAAGGAAGCTCAAAAATTGATGAAGAATTATTAAGAGTGTCTGATATAATGACAACATAATTCATCAATATTCCCAAACACAATATATAAATCGCTTAAAGGAAAACTTTAAGCCTAGAGAAAAATGAATATGAAAGTAAGATTAGGAATTAATGGTTTTGGTCGTATTGGCCGTATTGTTTTTAGAGAAACATTTAACAGAGATAATGTAGAAGTAGTTGCTATAAACGATTTGTTAGACGTTGAACATTTAGCATATTTATTAAAATACGATTCAGTTCATGGTCGTTTTAATGGAAAAGTAGAAGTAAAAGAAGGTAAATTATACGTAAACGATAAATACATTCGTGTTACTGCCGAGAAAGATCCAAAATTAATCAAATGGGATGATGCATCTGTAGATGTAGACGTAGTGGCTGAATGTACAGGTATTTTCACAACACTAGAAACAGCTCAAGCACATTTAGACGGTGGAGCTAAAAAGGTTGTAATTTCAGCTCCTTCAGCGGATGCACCAATGTTTGTAATGGGAGTAAATCATGACAAAGCTACAGCAACCGATAAAATTGTTTCTAACGCATCATGTACAACAAACTGTTTGGCACCTTTAGCAAAAGTTATCAATGATAACTTCGGAATTGTAGAAGGTTTAATGACAACAATTCATGCAACAACTGCTACTCAATTAACTGTTGATGGTCCTTCAAGAAAAGATTTCCGTGGTGGTCGTTCAGCATTAATCAATATTATTCCATCACAAACAGGAGCTGCAAAAGCAGTTGGAAAAGTAATTCCAGATTTAAACGGAAAATTAACAGGAATGTCAATGCGTGTTCCTACAGCAGACGTTTCTGTAGTTGATTTAACTGTGAAATTAGCTAAAGAAACTACATATGACGAAATCATGTCAGTTCTTAAAAATGCTTCAGAAACTTCAATGAAAGGAATTTTAGGATTTACAGAAGACGATGTTGTTTCTCAAGACTTCTTGGGTGATTCTCGCACTTCAATTGTAGATGCTAAAGCTGGAATCGGGCTAAACTCAACATTCTTCAAATTAGTATCTTGGTACGACAACGAATACGGTTATTCTAGTAAATTAATTGATTTAGCAGTTCACGTATCAGGTTTAAAATAATTCTCTATATTTATCATCCCGTTAGCCTATGTTAGCGGGATTTTTTTGTCATCCTGAGCGCAGTCGAAGGAGAAGCTATTCCTGTTGTATGCTATATCTTTTTTTGTGTTGTCTGAGGTGTCACACTGAGCTTGTCGAAGTGTTCTCGAAGACAACATAAAAAAAGGATGCCGCTTCCATCAGGGCTAATAATCACAACTCATAAAACAAACCAAAAAAGTAATGAAATTACTAGTTGATAGCGGTTCTACAAAAGCCGATTGGATTTCCATAGACGATGCTGGAAAAGTATTGTTTACTACACAATCATTAGGATTAAATCCTGAAGTTTTATCAAAAGAAGAAATTGTCAATAGGCTAGAAGACCGTTTTGATATTTCTCATAACAAAGAGCAAGTTTCACATTTGTTCTTCTATGGAGCTGGTTGTGGAACCGACAGAATGAAAAACTTTCTAACTGAAGTATTTCAAGAATACTTTAAAAATGCAATTGTAACTGTTCATGAAGATACTTATGCTGCAGTGTATGCTACAACACCAAAAGGAGAAAAAGCTATTGTGAGTATTTTAGGAACTGGTTCTAATTGTAGTTATTTTGATGGACAGGTACTTCATCAAAAAGTACAGTCATTAGGTTACATTGCTATGGATGATTGTTCAGGAAACCGTTTCGGTCGTCACTTATTGAGAGGTTATTATTTTAATAAAATGCCAAAAGATATGGCATATGAGTTCGAAACAACTTACAACGTTGAGCCAGATCCTGTTAAACATAATTTATATAAAGAGCCTAACCCTAATGCTTATTTAGCAACTTTTGCTAAATTCTTAATCAAACATAAAGATACCGAATTTTGTCGTCAGTATATTTTTGAAGAAATGGAAACTTTTGTAGAAAACTATATTAAGCAATTTGATAATTATAAAGAAGTTCCGGTTCATTTTATTGGTTCAATTGCATTTTATTTGAAAGATGAATTAAAAAGTGTTTTAGACAAGCATGGAATCCAATTAGGAAATGTATTGCGACGACCAATTGATGGATTAATTGAGTATCATATTTTGAATAAATGAGAATGGAAATTGCAATAATCGCGCATGATGGTAAAAAGGCTGATATGGTTCAGTTTTTGAATAAAAACATAGATATTTTACATAAAGAAAATATCAAAATCATTGCAACTGGTACAACTGGAAGTAAAGCAGAAGCCGCTGGAGTTAAAGTGAAAAAGATGCTAAGTGGCCCTCTAGGCGGTGATGCACAAATAGCTGCTCGAGTTGCTGAAGGAAAGTGTAAAATGGTTTTGTTTTTTAAAGATCCTATGAGTAGTCATCCGCACGAACCAGATATTAATATGCTTATTAGAATATGTGACGTTCATAACGTTCCATTGGCTACAAACGAAGCAACAGCACAGCTTTTACTCAATGCTATTGCCGAATAAAATTAATCGCGCTTTATGGCGCGATTTTTGTTTTTTACAACAAAATTTTTAATATCTTGGCGAACCATAAACTACTTAAAATATGAAAAAAATTGCACTACTATTAATGGTATTAACTGTGAGTTTATCTTACGGACAAAAGAAAAAGAAGTCTACAACAGCAAAAGTTTCAGCTGGTGTTTTAGCAAAATCTGGTGATGCATCTGTATTATTTAATAAAAAGAAAGATTTAGTTTTAGCTTTTGCGAAAGACACTATGGTATTGTCTAAAAGCAAATCTGATTTTGCTCCAACAAATGTAAAAGTTGCTCCTGTAAAAGTTAAAACAAATACTTTTTATTGTGTGACTTGGAATGAGACAGTTAAAACAGATTCTAAAGGCAAAAAAGAAACGGCTGCAGTTACAGAAAATCAATTGTGGAATCCAGCAACTAAAACTTTATTGATTGGAAATACTCAAAAAGCTGTAGAAGTTCAAGAAATTGAATATTTAGATAAATTAAAAACAGCTTCACAAACAGTCTATAAAAAACGTAACGAAGGTTATCAGTTCACATTACTAGGAAATGGTGATTTTACATTAAGTAACAAGACTTCTTCAACAAAGTATGCGTATAATGATAAATCGTCTAGATACGAACCAGTTAAAAAATAATTAGGTTTTAGAATTAAAAAAAGCGAAGTCAATGACTTCGCTTTTTTTATTCCTTTTCCTGAACAGTCCCCATTATCGGTCCACCTAGCATATATTTATGTTCTTTCATTTTCACATTTATTATTCTAGAATTACTTATAGTTCTTTCGGTATCTTCCATTCCCATGAATGAGAAAATCAAAATGTCATCTTTTTTTGCTTTTATTTTAAAAAGCCCCTTCATATCTGTGTTTACAACATTATTACTCCCTTTAACAATAACGTTTACTCCAGAGATTGGACCTACAGCATCGCTAACAATTCCTGTAATGGTTATTTCATTGCTTTCTTTTTCAGGATGATAAGCAGGTTTACCGAGAACTACACGAGGAGTCTCGGTTTGTTCTGTTTTAGGTTTTTCCTGAGCTGACATTTTTGTATTCCAAAATGTTATCATTCCAAAAAATACTGTTGCTAACCAAACAGATTTTTTCTTTTTTGGATAAAATAATTCTCTTTCCAATTGTGTAGGCAAAAATCGTCCACAGATAGAATTATTTTTATTATACGTTTCAATGATTTGTAAATCAGTTGATCTAGTGAAATCAAAAACATTTTTTTCGCATGATGAGCAAAATCTACCTTTTTGCACTGGGGTCATTTGATTCCAGTCTTCATGACATGGTTCTGGTATTGTAAGTTGTAATTTTTTCATAATTATATAAAATAAAAAAATGGTCTATATATACATAGAGACCATTTCTTTATAAAAGGTTGGGAGACAAGTAAAAAATTAATGATTTATTTTAATCTCAAACATTTTATCCCAGTTTTTTCCAGTTACAAAAATTGTTTTTGTTTTAGGATTATAAGCAATCCCGTTCAATACATCAATGTCAGGATGTTGTGTTACTTTTTTCTTTAGAGCTGATAAATCTATAACTGCTTCTACTGCTCCTGATTTTGGATCTATAATGGCTAAAGCATCCATTTGATAAATGTTAGCATAGATTTTTCCGTCAATCCATTCTAATTCATTAACAGCTTTAATTTTATTTTGAGCTGTATAAACATTTATAAAATCAACTTGTTGAAATGTTTCTGGGTTTAAAAGAGTAATTCTTTCAGTTCCATCACTTTGATAAAGATTTTTACCATCGTTAGTTAAACCCCATCCTTCCATTTTTTTGAAATATTTGAATGTTTTTTCTTTTTTAAAGGTTTCTGCATCATAAACATAGCCTTCATTATTTAACCAAGTTAATTGATACACTTTGTTATTTAAAACTGTAATTCCTTCTCCAAAATAATCTGAACCAAGTTCTACTTTTTTCAAAACTTTACCAGTTTTATAATCAACTTTTCTTAAGCTGGAAACACCACGTTCTCCAGTTCCATTACCAGCACCGTTGCCGGTTCCTTCAAATAAAATATCATTATGAAATTCTAATCCTTGAGTGTATGCTTTAAGATCATGAGGATAAGTATTAAGAATGGTGTATGTCAATAATTTTGGCTCAATATGAGAAACCAATTCAATTCTTGATTCAGTCTTTGTAGAATCTCCTTCAAAATAAACTACCGCTTTTAAATTTTGATAACCTAGTTTTTGGTCTTTCAAGCTATAATTGAACGTTGAATTTCCTTTTACAGAACCAATTCTTTTATCTCCATTAAAGTAAGCTATTGAGTCAATTGATTTATCTTTTTTATTTGTCACAGACAATGAAACGTTGTCGTCTTGATGGTATAAAAGCTTAAATTTAGAATCATCTATAGAAAATAAATTTTTTTTATCACCCGCACAGCTTGCACCTAAAAGAAGTAACGAGGTGATAGCTAGAAGTTTATGTTTTATCATTGTTTAAATATTTGAGAATACAATATACATAAGGTTTTTACCTAATCAAATTTGCTTGTAAAAATACAAAAAGATTGTATATTTGCACCGGCAAGTCCTA
>CAMLKV010000019.1 GCA_946480635.1 uncultured Flavobacterium sp. | reverse complement strand
ATATAAAGGTGAATTTGAAGAGCGTCTGAAAGCGGTTATCAAAGAAGTAACTGATTCAGAAGGAGAGATGGTGTTATTTATTGATGAGATTCATCGCTTTAGTAAATCACAACAAGATTCGCTATTAGCGGCGGTTGAAAAAGGATGGGTTACTCTTATTGGCGCTACAACCGAAAATCCGAGTTTTGAGGTAATACCTGCTTTATTGTCAAGATGTCAGGTTTATATTTTAAATGCATTCACTAGAGAAGATTTAGAAGCTTTATTGAATCGAGCAATAGAAACAGATGCTATTCTGAAAACCAAAAATATTGAACTTAAAGAAACCGAAGCCCTTTTAAGACTTTCTGGCGGCGACGGAAGAAAGCTATTAAATGTTTTCGAATTAATTGTTAATGCAACCGAAAGCAATGAAATTATTATTACAAATGAAAAAGTAATGCAATTGGTTCAAAAAAACACTGTCTTATATGACAAGACAGGCGAACAACATTACGACATCGTTTCGGCTTTCATTAAGTCAATAAGAGGCAGTGATCCAAACGGTGCTGTATATTGGCTAGCCAGAATGATTGAAGGAGGTGAAGATGTTAAATTCATAGCTCGAAGAATGTTGATTCTTGCAAGTGAAGATATAGGAAACGCAAACCCTACAGCGCTAATTATGGCAAACAATACCTTTCAGGCAGTTACAACAATTGGGTATCCTGAAAGCCGAATTATATTAAGCCAATGTGCTATTTATTTGGCCACTTCAGCAAAAAGTAATGCTAGTTATATGGCTATTGGAAAAGCGCAACAAACAGTAAAACAAACTGGAGATTTGCCAGTTCCTCTACATTTAAGAAATGCTCCCACTAAGCTTATGAAAGAATTAGGATATGGTGAAGAATACAAGTATTCACACGATTATGCTAATAACTTTGCCGAACAAGAGTTTTTACCAACAGAATTATCCGAAACTCGTTTTTTTGAACCCGGAGACAATGCTCGAGAAAAAGAATTACGTCAATTTTTAAAAAATAGATGGAAAAACAAATACGATTATTAGTCGTTACAATTTAATGTCAAGCCTTTCAGAAATTGTTTTATCTCCATCAGTATATTCAAAGAACCAAACATTTTCTTTAGACATTACGATACCATTTATACCATTATAATTTGCCAAATAAATATTGGGGTTAGAGGTTTTATAAAGAACAAGTTCTTTTTGATTAGTCTTATTAATTACTTTTATAGAAGATTGGTTATTTTCTTGCTTGGCTGGCTTACCAACTTTTTCGTACGTTACTTCTTTTTCAGATTTAATGACCTTTGTAACTTCTTGCGAAACATTTTCTACATCTCTACTTTTAATTTTCTCATCAGCTTCTTCATCAAAATACGTTTTGCCTGAGTATTTATAATTTGCTTTATTGAATGTTTTTAAAGTAGCTTGCAATGCTATATTGTATGATTTCGCTATGTTCTTATCATTACTTTTACCTAAATCTGTCACATACAAAACCTTATTTTTACAATCCTTAAATTCTACTTGAAGTTCAGTAACAAACATGTTACTTTTCTCGATTAAATTCACAAACAACTTATTGCAATTGTAATCCATGAAACCTTCAGGAAGTTCATCTGAAGACAAATAAACTTCAAACCCTTTTTGCTGTAAAAAAGCTTTTATAGTTGAATTTATTCTGTGCTCATTATCTTTTTTTTGAAAATCAAATCTAGCAGGAATAATTGCCATATTATAATCATTTAAGGATGACTGCGCTATTCCAGCAAATGACAGAGACATTATAAGTACAAAAAATAAATTTTTCATTTTAAAATAGGTTTTTAAGTTCGACTAAGTTAGTAATTTGATTAACATCTTTTGGAACATCAATTTTTTCTGAGTTAAAAAAAATAGATTTTATCCCAAAGTTGATTGCTCCAGCCACATCAGCATCTAAGCAATCCCCAATCATCACGCTTTCTTCTTTTTCTGCGAAAGCTTTTGACAAAGCATGTTCAAAAATTCCAAAATGTGGTTTTTTTACTCCAGCCATTTCAGAATTAGTCACCGTTTGAAAAAAATGATGAATCCCTGAATTGTTCAACTTTTTGAATTGTACTTCGGCGAAACCATTAGTGATAATATGCAATTTGTATTTTTTATGAAGATATTCTAGGGTTTCAACACAACCTTCAAACAAATGATTACTATTAGGAAGATTTAAAATATAATCATCAGAGATTTTATCAATCAATTCATCAGAAACAGAAATATTTAAAGCATCAAATGAATCCTTTAGCCTTCTATATCTCAATTCATCATGAGTTATCAGATTATTTTGGTACAATTTCCAACAAGCTTGATTTATAGGCGCATACACTGAAATAAATTTTTCAACATTTAACTCCGGTAAAACTTCTGAAAAAACCACTTCAAAAGCCTTCTCAGAATTTCTATCGAAATCCCAAAGGGTGTGATCTAAATCAAAAAATATATGGTTAATTTTTGAATACATAACTTAATTTCCTTTAACAATCACAGCGTCCTCAATATTATACATCCAGTTATCAGGATCATTTTCATTCACTTTCATAATTCCCTCAAGTGTTACATATTGATCTGTACGTAACTTAAGTTTACCTGCTTTAAACTTGATTCCCATTATGGTTTCTGGCCCAGCTTTTCCGCAGAAAAAACAAGAAGCAAACACATTTTTACTTAATGCATAATTCACATTATCTATAGGCACAATAAATCCTGACATGTAAATACGTTTATTGTGATATTTTTTTACTTCAGGACTAATTACAGGAAAATCAATATTCCCGTAATCTTTATGTTGCTTTTTAATAAACTTAATTTGCCCAAGTTTCTTCCAACTCAATGTATCTGAAACTATTACTTTTTGAGTTTTCTCTTTTACTATATCTGATTTTTGAAATCCAAATAAGGTAAAAACCAATACAACTATTCCAATTTTTATTCTATCCATTTACTAATGTCTTTGATATATTCATTCGGTATGCCTTGATTGCAGGAATTAAAGCCGCAACAATACCAACTAATAACGTAATTATAAAAAGATAACCTTCCTTTTCCCAGATGATTTCAGTTGGATTAAATTCCATTTTAAAATCTTCAGCCGCAGCATTAGAAAGCCATCGCAATGCAACCCTACCAAGAATTGTTCCAAAAAAATAACCGACAGTACACAAAAATAAACTTTCTGCAATCACTAATGAAAGAATTTGAATTCGTGATGCTCCGTGCAAACGCATTAAAGCAAACTCATATTCTCTTTCTTTTAATCGATTAAATAAAGCAATGAATATACTCACTCCAGAAATGAACATGATTCCATAAGCCATATACTCGAGAGTTTTTAATCCAATACCAAATAATGTAAACAAACGATTTATTTCGATTGCTGGTGAAGCGGCCTGCATTTTTGTGTTTTGAGCGATGATTCTTGGCCAAGTTACAATCCCCATTTTATTTCTGAACTTCAATAATACTGATGTGATTTCTTTTGGGTCCTCCTGAACTTCCTCAGATTCGTCATGAGAATGTCCATGCATAGCCCAAACACTTTCAATATTACTCAAAATTAAATTATCTATTACTTTGCCAGTTCGTGTAGTGATACCCGTAACTAAGTATTGAAATTCTTCGTGCTTCTCTCCTTCTTTAGCATCTCCATGTGTACCGTTAAATTTATCTCCAATTTTAAGATTAAGATTTTGGGCTACATTGTAACCAACAACCACTTGAAATTCCTTTTCGAAGATTTTACCTTTCTCAATTTTAGCATTGAATTTTTCCAAATAATCTGTTGTTGTTCCTACAATTTTATAACCCAAATAGTTATCTCCGTAAGCTAGAGGAATGGCAGATTTTATAAAAGGATGTCTCATCCAAACTCTTGCCGAATCATAGTTTATATTCCCGGTTGGCGCATCGACCTGATACACTGATGAAAGAACCAATTGTAATGCGCTTCCTTGTGCTCCTAAAACCAAATCGATATTATCTGCATTGCTCGAAAACTGCTCTTCAAATTGTTTTTGCAGTAAAATCAACAAAGTAATAATTGCTACACTTGACGAAAGCAACAATACACTCAGTAATGTATTGAGAGGTTTAAACCAAATATTTTTCCATGCTAACTTTACAATCATGATAGTGAAATTTGGTTACTAAAACGTTGCTTCAATCTAGAATCGTGAGTAACTATGATTAATGCCGTATTGTATTCTTTGGCTAAGTTCTCCAATAAAGTAGCAACCTTTAATGCATTTGTATCGTCAAGGCTAGAGGTAGGTTCGTCTGCTAATAAAACTTTAGGATTATTAATTAAAGCTCTGGCAATAGAAACTCTTTGCTGCTGACCAACACTTAATTGTGAAGGCAATTTATTCAAATGCTTTTCAAGATGCAGATGCTCTAAAAGTGATTTAGCTTTTTGATTTTCTTTTTTCCCTGTCGCGAGCCAAGAAGCAAGCATGATATTTTCTAAAACTGAAATAGATTCAACAAAATGATTTTGCTGTAAAACAACACCAATATTTTTACCTCTAAAAGCATCCATTTGTTTTTCTGAAAACGGACTGATATTGATTCCGTCGAAAACAACTTCTCCAGAAGATGGCTTTAACAATCCACCCAAAAGGTGTAATAAGGTAGTTTTCCCCACCCCTGAATTCCCTGTAATCAAAACAGATTCAGAAGCATTACAAACAATATCAGGAAACGTAAAATGAGTTTCGTTTCCATAGGAAAAAGAAAGATTCTTAGTAACTATCATTTTTTTATAGCATGCCTTCATCGGCGAAGCTAAAATAATTCTTTTCGGTGACAATAACGTGATCCAAAACTATAATATCAAGATGTTTTCCAGCTTCTTTAATTTTTTTAGTGATTTGGCAATCAGCCTCACTCGCTTGCAGTTTACCTGAAGGGTGATTATGAACTAAAATTATATTGATAGCAAAATGTTCAAATGCAGTTTTAAAAATCAATCGTGAATCTACAACTGTTCCAGTGATTCCTCCTTTGCTGATTTGTGTTTTGTAAATAACTTTGTTTGAATTATTAAGATACAACACCCAAAACTCTTCGTGAGGAAGTTCTCCAATTATTGGTTGCATAATTTCGAAAACTGCTTTACTGGAAGTTATTTTTTTCAATTCAGAAGTCGGCTCACTTTGTCTCCGCTTTCCTAATTCCAATGCTGCAGCTATAGAAATGGCTTTAGCCTCACCTACTCCTTTAAATTGCATAAGCTGTTGTACTGATAGCTTTCCGAGTTGATTAAGATTATTATTGGCTGATGCTAAAATACGTTGGCATAATTGCACAGCACTCTCATTACGACACCCTGAACCAATAAGGATGGCTAGTAACTCAGAATCGGAAAGAGTAGTTTTTCCCTTAAGAAGAAATTTTTCACGCGGGCGATCGTCTTCAGCCCACTGATTAATTGGCGTATACATATTTTTTTGGCTTCAAATTTGATACAAAATAACAAAAATATATTTACAAGAATAAAAAGCATTTCCATTAAAACCACTTCTATGATCAAGCATTTTATATTTGCTTTTGGAAGCTTATTTATAAGCTGCAAAAACCATGACTCAGTTGCACAAACTCAGAGCTCTTCGGTAATCAATACATCTATTGAAAAAATTGTCAATCCCAGCACCTTTGCAGAAAAGCTATCAAATGCAGCACTATCAATAATAGACCCTAATGTTGTTTATACTCCTACCTATATTGGAATAAAATATCCAAACGGTGATGTACCTCGCAAAACTGGAGTTTGTACAGATGTTGTTATTAGAGCTTACAGAAAATTAAATATCGATTTACAAAAAGAAGTTCATGAAGATATGGTATCCAATTTCGCTTTATATCCTAATCTTAAAAAATGGGGATTAAAAACGACCGATACAAATATTGATCATAGGAGGGTTCCCAATCTGGAAGTCTTTTTTGAGAGAAAAGGAAAAAAATTACCCGTTTCACAAAATCCTGAGGATTATGAAACGGGTGATATTGTAACTTGGATGATAAATGACAAACTACCACATATTGGGATCGTCACACATCTTAAATCTGAAGACGGTAAAAGACCTATGATTGTCCACAATGTTGGAGGTGGACAAGTATTAGAAGATTGTCTTTTTGATTATGAAATTGTTGGTCATTTTACTTATAAAAAATGAATTATTGAATAAGTCCTTTTACTTCTTCAAAATCTAATCCTCCGTAATTCCCTGAACTCATTAAAAGTAAAGCTGAATTATTTAAATCAGCACTGAATAGAAACTGTTTGAATTCAGCAGGATTGGTATAAATAACAAGATTGTCTCTTTTAAATGCTTTAGCAATCTGCTCATAAGTCACCTCCTCCAATTGTTTAATTTTAACAGCATCTGGAGAATAGAAAACCACAGCTACATCAGCATAATCTAAAGCACCTTCGTATTCTTTTAAAAATTCTGCATTCAAACTGCTGTAGGTATGCAATTCTAGACAAGCTACTAAAGTTCTGTCAGGATACTGTTCTTTTACTGCCTTTGTAGTAGCAGCTACTTTACTTGGCGAATGAGCAAAATCTTTATATGCAACTTTATTACTGCTTTCTGCAATTTTTTCTAAACGTTTTGAAGCACCCTTAAAACTTGCAATTGCTTCGTAAAAATCAGCTTCGTCAACGCCCATATTTTGACAAATCCATTTGGCTCCTGCAAGATTATTTAAATTATGCGCACCAAAAACTTCAATTGGCATTGGCCCTTCTGGAGTTTCAAGTAATGTTACTCCATTTTGAACTGTATATTCTGGCGTGTGATATGGAATTTTACGAATAGGGTTTTCTGCTTTTTCGGCAACACGTTTTACTTCTGGGTCATTTTCGTTATAAACTAAAATACCGCCA
Source organism: uncultured Flavobacterium sp. (assembly GCA_946480635.1). The sequence continues at coordinate 6,130 of CAMLKV010000019.1, read as the reverse complement.
TTGGTAATTTTTTGAATGAAAATTTCAAACTGCTCTACATAATTTTCATACGTTGGAAATACATTAATATGATCCCAAGCAATTCCAGAAATTAAGGCAATATTGGGTTGGTACAAATGGAATTTTGGTCGGCGATCCATTGGCGAAGATAAATACTCATCTCCCTCTAAAACGATAAAATCATTATGCTCTGTCAGGTGAACCATGGTATCAAATCCTTCCAACTGTGCTCCTACCATATAATCCACTTCTACATTATGATAATGCATAACATGAAGAATCATTGAAGTTATGGTTGTTTTTCCATGTGAGCCACCAATAACAACACGCGTTTTATTTTTAGATTGTTCGTATAAGAATTCTGGGTACGAATAAATTTTAAGTCCTAATTCTTGTGCTTTTAATAATTCGGGATTATCTGCTTTTGCATGCATCCCCAGAATAACAGCTTCAATATCTGAAGTAATTTTTTCAGGAAACCAACCCATTTCAACAGGCAACAAACCTTTTTTTTCTAATCTTGATTTTGATGGTTCAAAAATGGCATCGTCGCTACCAGTTACTTTATATCCTTTACTATGTAAGGCTAATGCCAAATTGTGCATGGCTGCTCCGCCAATAGCTATGAAATGAGTTCTCATTATTTAATTTCTATAATCAATTTAACTTTTCTATGCGCTGTGCTTAAATAACTTCAAATATAAGTCATAAAGTTTAAAGTAAACACAACTTTAAAAATGAGCCTTTCGGTTGATTGACAAGGATTTAAACTTAAAATACTTTTACAGTATAAAAACAAAACAAATATTTTAATTCTTAATAATCGTCATGACAAACTAAAAAACTAAAAAATGAAATCAATAACTTACATTTTATTCTTAACCACTAGTCAGATAAATTATGGCCAGCAAGCAATAGTTTGCAGTGGTGGTTCTTCGAGCGGTTCTAATGGAAGGCTATCATATAGCATTGGACTAATCGATTATAAATCTGCTGACTCTCAATCAGAAAAAATCACATGTGGCATTCAACAACCATTTGAAATTTATAAAAACTCAACCAAAAAAGTTGATACGAATAATGAATTTCATGCCATTGTTTACCCAAACAATTTTAACGAGGGTATTCAAATTTATTTCACAGAAGAAGTAAAAACGCCTATTAAGTACGAGCTTTTTAATTTAAATGGCTCTAAAATAAAAGAAGGTGAAATTATACAATCTCAAACGATGATAAATCTATCATTTCTAACAAAGGATTTTTACTTCTTAAAACTTTACAATGATTTGGGCTCTAAAACCTTTAAACTAATTAAAAACTAAAACCATGAGAACACATATTTTAAAACAAGTATTACTAATCCTGATCTTGATTATTAGTACAAAAATGATAGCTCAAACACCTCAAAAAATGAGTTTTCAAGCTATTGGAAGGGACATAAACAATAATTTATTAATAAACCAAAATATTGGAATTAGAGTTGCGATTTTAAAAAGTCAAGCTAATGGTCCTGAAGTATATTCAGAAGAACATAATACAACTACTAATGACAATGGATTATTTACTATCGAAATTGGCACTGGTAATAATAATTCTGCAAATTTTGCAGATATTGAATGGGGTGAGAACGAATATTTTATTTTAACAGAGATTGATCCAAATGGAGGAAATACTTACACTATAAGTGCCACTAGTCCTATAAACAGCGTTCCTTATGCATTACATGCTGCAAACGGTTACTGGAAAAAAGATGCTTATGGTATAATGTTTGAAAAAAGAATTCGTATTGCCGATACTAATAGCAAAGCACTGTCTATTGGAGGTAATGGAGATGTAGAAGTGGATGCTCCTGGAATTCAAGCTGGAAGATTTGTTATAAAACCAAATGGAAATATAGGAATAAACAATGCTTACCCTAGTCAAAAACTTGACATTAATGGTAAAATAAAAATTACAGATGGCACGCAAGGTTTCGGTAAAATCCTGACAAGTGATGCTAATGGTGTTGCTCGTTGGGAAAATGCACCAATATCTCCTTCAACTCCTTCTTATTGGGCTTTAAATAGTAACGGAAGCATTACTAATTCTAATAGTAGCGGAAAAGTTGGAATTGGAACAAACAATCCAAATGCGCCATTATCTTTTCCTCCAACTTTAGAAAAGAAAATTACTCTTTATCCAGGAGCTACTGGAGATGTTGGGTTTGCTGTAACAGGGAATCGCTTACAAATATATAGTGATCATCCGTACACTGATGTTGCTATTGGCTATGACGACAGAACTATTGGTTTTCAAGAAAAATTTGCAGTTAAAGCAAATGGAAATATTGGCGTAAATAGAAGTGTTGGAATAAGTGGAGATGTACTCACAAGTGGCGGTGAATATTCACCTGCTAGATGGGAGTCAAATTATAAATTTGCCATAGGACCTACAGATAACAGAGCTATGGTAAATTCTGTCACTCCTAACTTTTCAAATCCTCAAAAAAGCTTTCAAAATATAAACATAACGACTCCTTCAACACTACTTTTATCTGTTAATTATGATTATACTTTAGTTGGATGTGGTATTGGAAGTATAAATTGTACAACAGCAGGAATTATAACCATAACTTTATTTAAAACAGGAGGCCCAAGTATCATAGTTAAAAGTATACCATTTTTTGAAGTCAAAAACGGCTTAAGAATGTTTAATAGTCTTTCTAACATCCCTATAAATATTAATGAATCAGGAAATTTCACTGTTCACATTGAGATAACTAGAGGAAATGCAGAAACAAATTCTTTTTCTGCAGCAATAAGTGAATGCTCATTACTACTACTACCAAATAGTCGTAGATTATAAATTTAATAAGGACAAACAAGAATGTATATTATTTGTTTGTCCTTTTAAATTCTTCGGCTTTTGTTTTGTTTTTAAACTTATTCAAATATAAATCATATAATTTTTCGAAAGTGGTTTTTGATTGTCCAATTTCGTGTGCTTTTTTATAATTGATTTCGGCTTTATCATAACGCTTAAAATACACATCAATATATCCTTTTGCTAAATATCCATCAACTTTTGATATTTGCATTAATTCATCAGCATATCTTGTAGCTTTACTCTCACTACCTCCTATAATTCCGGGCAATTCTACATACAATACCACTAAAGCCCAACGCGAATTGATATGTTTATGATCTAATTTTGTAGCTTTCACAAATGCTCCTTCAATATCATCTAGCATACCAAATGCTTTTATTTTACTAATTGCTTTAGCTTTCATCCCTAAAGACCCTCCGTATCTAAACCAATATTCAGCATTAGTTGGAAAAGCATTTTTAAGAACGGTAGAATATTTTATTGCATCGTCCCAATTCTTACTATGATAGGCAATTTCTCCTAGTTGGTCAATTGCTTTGTAGTTTTTTGGATTTTCTGAAATACATTTTTGAAGTAAAACTTGTGCTTCTACATATTTTTTTTGTTTAAATAAAGCTTCTCCATTATCACAATTGGTTTGTGACCAAAGAAGGACTGGAATGAATAGAAAGAAACAGATAAGGTATTTCATTTTTCAAAAATAGGAAAAATTTGTTTGCGTTAGGGATGGAAGCAAACTACCATGTAGTGCGAACAGCCCGACGTTTTTGTTGACTTCGAGAACCTTAGTCAACAAAAAGGGAACGCCCTAAAATAAAAAATCCGAACTCAGATATGAGTTCGGATTATATTTTTAAAAGGATAAACAATACTACTGTTTAACTAATGTCATTTCGTCTACAATGTGCTTAGCACCTGAGAAGTTTTCGATTACCCAAAGTACATAACGAATATCACAGTTAATTGTTCTTTGCAAGTTTTTATCGAAAATTACATCACCAGCCATTGCTTCGATGTTTCCGTCGAAAGCTAAACCGATTAACTCACCTTTTCCGTTTAATACTGGAGAACCTGAGTTACCACCGGTAATATCATTATCTGTTAAGAAGTTTACGTGTAATGAACCGTCTTTGTCTGCATAACGACCAAAGTCTTTGTTTTTGTTCATTTCAAGTACTCTTTCTGGTAAATCGAACTCAGCATCGCCTTTTTTGTATTTTTTTACTTGACCCGCTAAAGTTGTATAGTTGTTGATTTTTGCGTCGTTACGCTTATCAGCAGGTAAAGAACGAACTTTTCCGTATGTTAAACGTAAAGTTGAGTTTGCATCTGGATATTTGATTGTACCAATTTTAGACTCACGTAATCCTTCTACTAATTTGCGGAATGCAGCTCCATAATCATTTTGAGCTTTTGCAATTTCGTCTGATTTAGACCCAAAATGTGTGATTAAATCATTAGACAATTTAAATAATGGATCATTTGTAATTAATGCTTCATTAGGAACTTCTAAGAAAGCTTTAACTCTATCTTTTGAAGAAAGAATACTTAAATCGAAAGCTGCATTAACATACTTTGTAAAGTCATTATTATTTGCTTTTCCTAATTCAGCAACTGCTGGAGCAATATTGTAACCTGTAGATTTTGTAGCATATAAGTTTAACTCAGCTGCTAAGATATCTTTTTCAGCAGGAATGTGAACTTCTTTGAAGAATTCATCAGTCATTTCAGAAATAGCTGGTGCCATTTGAGCGCGTTTAGCAGCATCTGCTTTAGCATAATTCTCTAATTGTTTTCCTAAAGTTCTCCCGATAGCTCCGTAAGCACTGTTTCTAAAAATCATGTTTAGATAATTATCATGACGTGATTTTTCATTAGTTAACTTGTAGAAGTTATTGATAGTAGCAACAACGTTTCCGTATTTTGCTTTGTTTTCTGGCTTATTAGCCCATGTATTGAATTTTGCTTCTTGAGCAGCTTTTGTTTTTGCAGTTCCAAATTTTGTTAAAGCGTCAATCATACCTTGACGGTTTTTCCAGTAGTTAGCTACACCAGCAAATTTTGAAGCATATACTAAGTTCAAAGCATCACTTTGCACCATGTACTTTTTCATTTGATCCATTCCTACTTTTGAACCTTCAACCCATGCTGGGTAAGCAAATTTTACGTTTTGCTCGATTCCAGCAGCTGGCATCCAACGGTTTGTACGACCAGGATATCCTAAAATCATTGCGTAATCGTTCTCTTTAACACCACCAATATTAACTGGTAAGTAATGTTTAGGTTTTAAAGGTACGTTGTTAGTCGAATAGTCAGCAGGGTTACCGTTAGCATCTCCATACACACGGAACATTGAGAAATCTGCAGTGTGACGAGGCCATTCCCAGTTGTCTGTATCTCCACCAAACTTACCTAAGCTTTCAGGTGGTGTTCCTACTAAACGAACATCTTTATAATCTTGGTAAACGAAATAGTAGTACTCATTTCCTTGGAAAAATGAACGTACAGATACTGTATATTTTCCACCTTCGTTGTTTTCTTTTTCGATCTTAGCGATTTCAGCATTAATGGCTTTTTCACGCTCTGCTTCTGTCATTTTATCATTTACTACTGATAAAATTCTTTTTGAACAATCGTCCATACGAACAAAGAAACGAACATATAAACTTGAAGGTTTCATTTCCTCTTTTCTATCTTTTGCCCAAAAACCATTTTTCAAGTGATTCTTTTCAGCAGTAGATAATTCAGCAATTGCATCATATCCACAGTGGTGGTTTGTTAATACCAAACCGTCTTTAGAAATAATTTCTGCAGTACAACCTCCGTTAAACTGAACGATTGCATCTTTTAAACTATGGTGGTTAATGCTGTAAATTTCTTCAGCAGTTAACTGCAATCCCATTTTTTGCATATCTCTGTGATTTAAACGCTCAATGAACATTAAAAACCACATACCTTCATCAGCCTTAACACTCATTGGCACAAGCGTAATAGCAGCGATTAGAGATAAAAGTAATTTTTTCATAACATATTTATTTTTAGTGGTGCGAATATACCTTTTTTTGATAATTGCCTAAAACATAAGGGAAAAGAAAATCTTTTTATTAAGAAAATTTTAACTTTTGAAAATCTCACACAAAAACTTCCATCCATATTGAAAAGCAAAAATCCCTCAATGAGGGATTTTTTTATACTTCTGTGTTTAACATTTGCCAAAGTTTATCTTTCAATTCAACAAGTCCTTGTTGTGCAACTGACGAAATAA